>NZ_VCDN01000008.1:0-16455 GCF_033949405.1 Xenorhabdus santafensis
ATGCTCAAATAAAGTGAGTTTTAAAGAGGTGCCTTTAAAACTTGAGATGGACAGTGTTGTGCTTTACAGCACTATCACCAGTGCTGGAGAGAAAAAATATGAACAGGGGCAGCCTATACCCGTGTTGGATGGAAACGGAAGTGATCAATATAAATTTAGAGCATTAATTAATAGGATAGTCGATAGGAAGATTCAAAATGGCAAAGTTCCATTTAAAAATAGTATTCATGTTGGTCATATAAATTGGTCTCGTGATCTGGCTAATTCTTCTGCTAATATAAATAAAAATGACTTACCTGAGGTCCAATCTATCGGTGATAAAACAGATGAACATGGGTATTTATACGGAACTTTAAAGAGTAACGTTGGTATTGAGAAAGATATTCAAGTGAATGTTAAATATATATCATCAGGACTGGCGGCGAAGAAACAGACAGAACAAGATAATTATGTGCGTTTTAACCCTATTCAAAAACAAGGAGCATTATTTGTCTATTATTACGATCGTGATACATCAAATCCAACACACAATAAGGTAATGGCAAGTAACCTGTTTCAGGATGAAAGTCATCCATATACCTTCTTTGATACGTTGAGTGCGGACTTAGTAGACCCTAACCACCCGTCACTACCCACAGCCTTAGGTAGCCGAGATAAGTTTAAATATAAAACAGATAATCAGGATGTTGTTGATTTAGGAGAAAACAATGGAGGCCCCATTAGTTTTAAGAAAGCAGGTCGGGCACATATCCAAGCAAAAGTTACAAGACCCAATGGGCAAGTCTACTGGTACCATTACAATGTTGAAACGAAGAGAAAGTTACTTTATCCGAAAGATAACCCAAACAGTTATTCTTTAAGTGATAATACATCATGTGATAGTATTGACAACAATCAATATAAGTCTTTAACACTCTCGGATTTTGCTAGAGGAACCTCGCAGATACATTCTGAATTTAATAATATTTTTGATTGGGGAGTATTTATTTTCTTCAGCAATGGTAGGACTGTGGGCGTAACTCCAGGCCAATACTTTATTAAAATTAAAGATGATTCTAAACCTGGAAGTCCCTATGCTATATACGATGCATCAACTAATGCTATAAGCACGGATCCCGATGCTCTTGATAATAGTACAGGTGGGTTGTTACTCTGCACTAATAATTAACAGGTATTAATACTTAATGTTTTCCCTTAAAAAGGCGTGCTTATTATCGCACGCCTTTTAATATTCTATATTTGATGACTCAAATCTGTTTTCTTAATGGTTGTACATATCCAATAGATTTCAAGTTGCATCGCGGCGACAAGGGAATTCATCCCCGAGAGCATAGATAACCGTATGTTTATAAAAACGGCGACTGGGATGAATGAGTACAGCCAACAAAGAGGCAACTTGAAGACGAAAAGTATAATTGAGAATAAATGATAAAAACCTTACGGCAATTCTTTCACTTTTGCTTCTACAACAACGCCAATAATATGGACATGATTATTGATAGGTATCATATTGTATTGAGAATTGAGCGGTTTTAAAAATGTGTCGTACCCTTCAGAAATTAATTGCTTGAATGTCAGTTCTTTTTCACCATCAAGTTTTGCGATAACTAAATTGTTAGTGCTGGGTTTCACTTCCGGATCGACTAAAATGATCATGCCTTGTGGGATGCTTAAGCCATTTGGTGAAGCCATTGAATCCCCTTTAA
The DNA here is from genome assembly GCF_033949405.1 of Xenorhabdus santafensis. Classification (NCBI taxonomy): domain Bacteria; kingdom Pseudomonadati; phylum Pseudomonadota; class Gammaproteobacteria; order Enterobacterales; family Morganellaceae; genus Xenorhabdus; species Xenorhabdus santafensis. The sequence goes on from NZ_VCDN01000008.1 coordinate 1,707, forward strand.
CTTCCAACCAAAAAGCATGTTGTGAGCACTCGACAGATGTTTCGTATCGTTGCGTATTGTTGGCAGGGTATGCGGTTGATGGTTCTTCACACCAATGGCCTGTATTTGCCCAATCGAGCAACGGGTATTGTTTTTGGTTATGTGGCGGGTTGGCAAATATATCATTAATGTCATAGAGAGCATCGACAAGCTCTCTGGCTTGTTTGTCCAGTGATGGGCTGAAATCTGCAATCTTTGCACCTAATTTTTTGGCAAAGAAGGCTGCCATCTCCAAATTAAGGGCATTTATCCCATTGAGATAGTGTGAAATTGCACTTTGCGTCTTGCCAATTTCTTCTGCAAGCGTTTCCTGAGAAATACCAAGCTGCTTTTTTCTGGACTCAAACAGGTCTTTTAAGCGTGTGGCATCTGCAATTTGTTCTGCTGTGAGTTTCTTATTCATGGGGACATTTTAATACCAACGCTATTAAAATGATAAATACTAAAAGTATTGAAATATTCATTACTTTTGGTATTGTTTTGGTGTGGCAGGAGAAAACAGATGGAAAAAATTTCATTATCAGAATATGTAAGGTTGCATGGTCAGGCCAAAACAGCACGTTTAGTCGGTGTACACCAAACTGCTATCAGTAAAGCGTTGCGTTCAGGGCGTAAAATATTTTTGATTTATCAGGAAGATGGGAGCTATAAGGCTGAAGAATGCCGTCCATTTCCCAGCCAGAAACAGAACGTGTCACAGGGGAAATAAATATCAGAAATATGATTAATTGATCTCTATTATCGGTTGGATTTAATTATCCTACTGATTTTATTTGGCTGTTTTTTGTGTATATTGCCCGGGAGAACAAATGGATTCGAATATTCGTCATTATTTCAGAGCAATAGGGAGTATTCTGGATATCATGCCTGCAAACGATTATCATGATAATTTAGATTTTGATTCATCAAGTAAATATTTAATTGAAAATAAAAAAAACCTTCATTGCCTCGGCTCTTTCCCATCTCCGGAGGTATTGAAAGGTTATGAATCAATTTTGCCAGGCTATGCTGAAAGGATGTTCTCTTTGAAAGAACGGGAACAGTCTTTCCAGCATGAAAAACAGAAAAAAACACTTGATGGTCTGCTAAGTAAAGAGAAAAGGGGGCAATGGATGGGGTTTTCCATTGCGATGCTTATCTTAATCATTGCTGCTGTTTTCGCGTTCAGAGAAGAAATATTATTTGCAGGGACGTTAATTACAATCGATTTAGTCGGGTTGGTTGCTGTCTTCGTTCTTGGGCGTAAATCAAATATCAAGTGATTTTATGCAATTTCATGTAGTTGCAGAAAATGTGTGATTATTTTTATTTACTATTTTTTATATTGGTTACTTTCAGTTAAATTTATTTTTATAGTTCTTATTTTATGTCAATAAAACGGATATGACGCACATCGACAAAGATAAAAAAAATCGTATGATAGGATAATGGTTATGTATTGAAAATAAATTATCGTGTTATAGAGAGATAATATGGACATTAAAACTGTATGTGATCTTTACCAATCGGGAAAAAAACTGAAATATCTTTTTTTCTGGGGGCATAAAACTAACCATACTAACCACATCACTAAATCGTGTTTAAGTCAGTGGTATCCAGCTCAATTTATGATAGGTGATATCAAGTACGCCAGTGCAGAACACTATATGATGGCAGAAAAAGCCCGTTTGTTTAATGACCTTGAAGTATTGGAAAAGATTATTAACGCCAAAAACCCAGGCGCAGCCAAAGCGTATGGTCGAGAAATTCGCAGGTTCAACCAATCAACTTGGGATGAACATCGAATGAAAATAGTGATTGAGGGGAATTTGGCAAAATTTTCTCAAAATAAGCCGCTAGCTGAATTTTTATTGAATACAGGGGATAAGATACTGGTTGAGGCAAGCCCGGTTGATCGTATTTGGGGGATTGGTTTAGCAGAGGACTCCCCTAATATTCAAAACCCTTTAACATGGGATGGGTTGAATTTATTGGGCTTTGCATTGATGGCCGTACGTGAAAAACTAAAACAATAATCCAAAAATTAGAACCAAATGGAGTTGGTTCTAAGTCTAAAATTGAAAGGCGGCAGGCATAGCTTTCAAGTGGAAGCTATGCCTCGTTTTTTTGGTCACATAATCACTATCTAATTAATATTATAATTTAATCAATCTTTTCTGTTATAGAAAAAGAAATCAATAGTTATTACTCTGCATTTCATGGTTCATTTTCCGGATTATCTGGGATCGCTGCCTTTCAAGTTACAATTTTCCAATCCTACTCATGAAGGAGCTTAATTTTGTCTGACTCCGTTTTATTCTCTGTGATTAAAAAGCCAGAAGCTGAAGTGCAGTTGTTATTTTTACATCATGCCGGAGGATCTTGTTTTTCCTACATGGAATTGGCTCATAAGTTATCGTCGAGCATTGAGGTTTATGCCCTGGAACTTGCAGGTAGAGGGATACGAATTGCAGAACCTTTTCAGACGGATGCTGAAACCGTATTGTCGGATATCCTGGCTTCGATAAAGCATTTGAAATTAGGGGACGATAAGCCTTTGTTGTTGTTTGGGCATAGCTTGGGGGCAGAACTGGCTTACCACGTTGCCAGAAAGCTTGAATATGAGGCACCCGAAAAGAAAGTTGTTCTTATTCTTTCTGCCCGTGGTTTTTTCGAACCTGAAGATTTGATAGATGACACATGCGAAGAATATTCTGATGAATATGTCGTGAATATCATTAATCAATGTGGTGGAACACCTCAAGACGTTCTTTCGAATCCTGAATTGCGTGATTATTTAATCAGAACAATGAAAAATGACCTGCTTTTGTTGGATTCCCTCACTCGATTACCGAAGACAAAATTAAATACTAATACCAAAGTAATCGGAGGGGATGACGATAGTCGAGTACTTATCTCCCAATTAGAGAAGTGGCGGAAAGTGTTACCTGCCTCCGCAGAACAGCACGTTTTTGCGGGAGGGCATTTTTACGTATTTACTAACAAAACGCTAATTCCTTGGCTTGAAAGACAACTCAACGAATTTACTAAATAGCGCTGTTGGCTACGCTCACCCATCCCTGTCATCGTTTTTATAACCAGATGGATTTCTATGTTCTCGGGGTAAATGAGAGGCATTTGCCTCTCACTGGCGGGCAGATTTGTTCTTGACGAATTTGCCATTTTTTTGTGAGCGCGCTGTATTTTGAAATTCCATATATATGAAAAAAATGAGAATAAAAATAATATCATATTTCCTCAAGGCGTAATGTTTATTGGAATAACCTGTGAAGGCTTTGAAACATAAATATATTAAATATAAAAGACCAGTGAGGTATTTTATAATGGTTTTTAGAATACTTAGCTCGTATTGTTTTGTATTAATGTTGTTCTGCGTGATTATGTAAAAAATAAAACACATATTGCATAAGGAAGCCGTCATGACATCTATTCACCTATCGCCTTTTTCCAACAAAAACAATGATAATTTAATTAATGTGAACTTTGAACATAAAGTAGGGAAGTACACAGCTAAAGATTTCAAATCTGATTGGGGAACATCTCCTGCTTCTTCGTCGGGATTGAATCAAGGTAGGTTAAATATTGTTATCGATCCACAAGATGATAAAAATAAAGTGTTAGAACTGACTTATCTTGCTAATACAGTCGGATCAAAAGCCGGGACATCATTTAATGCGCCGATCAGTGGTAAGCATGAAGCGTTGTGGTTGCAGTATAATGTGATGTTCAGTAAGGATTTTATGTGGGTTAAAGGGGGAAAACTACCGGGGTTAGCCGGTGGGGATCGTCCGTCAGGGTGTGTTGATAATGGCAGCTTCGATGGTTTCAGCAGCCGTTTAATGTGGAGAAATGAAGGCGAGTTGTTTGGTTATCTTTATTATCCAGAAAAAGAATCACGATGTGGTGATTACGTAAAATTAATGGCTTCTTTAAAAAGAGGCGCTTGGTATACTTTGACCCAATATGTGAAGCTGAATAGTGTCGGTAAACGAAATGGAATATACATACAATATATTGATAATAAAGAAGTTGTAAGATTAGATAATATCAAGTTAAGAAATAAAGATAATGTGTTTATTGATGCAATAAAGTGGAGTTCATTTTTTGGTGGATCGACATTAGATTGGGCTCCTCCGGTAGATCAATATGCTTATTTTGATAATTTTACCGTAAGTATCGAAAAACCGAAAAATATTGAATAACCTGATAGATATTAAAAAGTAATATCGTTACATTTTAATGTAATGAACCCAATACTCGGTCTTTCTCTCTGTTTGATTGATATTTATTGATTTGACTGCTTTATTTAATTTAAAAGAATTATAAGGTATATATCATGATCATTTCAGCCTCAACAGATTATCGGGCAGCCGCTCAAGCAAAATTGCCGCCTTTTTTATTCCACTATATCGATGGCGGAGCCTATGCAGAACATACCCTGCAACGTAATACGGCAGACTTATCTAATGTTGAATTACGCCAGCGTGTCTTGAAAAACATGGCAGAACTAAGCCTTGAAACCTGTTTGTTTGGCGAAAAAATGTCAATGCCGGTAGCACTGGCACCTGTAGGGTTAACGGGCATGTATGCACGCCGTGGTGAAGTGCAGGCGGCTCGTGCAGCGGCCAAAAAGGGGATACCTTTTACTTTATCAACCGTTTCTGTATGCCCGATTGAAGAAGTCGCTCCTGCAATTGATCGCCCAATATGGTTTCAACTCTATGTGTTGAAAGATAGGGGATTTATGCGCCATGCTTTGGAAAGAGCACAGGCCGCTGGGGTCAAGAATCTGGTTTTTACCGTGGATATGCCTGTTTCGGGAGCACGGTACCGTGATGCCCATTCCGGTATGAGTGGCCCGAATGCATCTATAAAGCGGATTCTGCAATCATTGACTCACCCTCAGTGGGCATGGGATGTGGGTTTGTGGGGAAGGCCTCATGATCTCGGCAATATTTCTGCATATCGTGGGCAACCGATTAAATTGGGCGATTATATCGGGTGGTTGGGCAGTAATTTTGATCCATCCATTTCATGGAAAGATTTGGAATGGATCCGTGATTTCTGGAAAGGCCCAATAATCCTCAAAGGTATTCTCGATCCGGAAGATGCCAAAGATGCAGTTCGTTTTGGTGCAGATGGTATTGTGGTATCCAATCACGGCGGGCGTCAGCTTGATGGTGTATTGTCAACCACCCGAGCGTTGCCTGCTATTGCAGATGCAGTCAAGAATGACATTACTATTCTCACTGATTCGGGTATTCGTAGCGGATTGGATGTGGTGAGAATGATTGCCTTGGGTGCTGATAGTGTGTTGCTGGGGCGTGCGTTTGTTTATGCACTTGCAGCGGCGGGTGAGGCTGGGGTGTCCAATTTGTTGGATCTGATTGATAAAGAGATGCGTGTGGCAATGACCTTAACAGGTGCGAAATCAATCTCGGAGATTAATTCAGATTTATTGGTACGTGACAACGCATAATCCGCAATCAATATGACTGAATGCGGCTGTTTCGGATTTTTGAGCCAAATTGCGGCTCAGCAGAATTTATGCTGCTGAGCATTGTCACTGTTTTTAAATGGCCTTATTTAAGATGGCTATTCTTAAATAGCGTCAAGCAAGATTTGCCCGTGGGAAAAGAGTTTCGCTTTACCTACCAAATAAACGCGATCGCCATCTACTCGACATAACAATTCACCGCCACGCTGGGATAATTGACGGGCTAGGAGCTCAGTTTTATTGAGGCGTTTTCCCCAGAAAGGAGCGAGCACACAATGGCTGGAACCTGTGACTGGATCCTCATTAACCCCTTTGGCTGGCGAAAAATAACGTGAAACAAAATCAACGGATGATTCGCCTACCGCAGTAATGGCAAGCCCGGGCAAGGGAAGAGCGGCAATTTTATCAAAATCAGGTTGTGTATTGAGGATCTGCTCGATGGAATCCAAAACGCAAATATAGCGATCCGTTGATACGAGTACTTCAGAAACTGTTTGCCCCAATGCGTCTTGCATTACCGGAATCAGTGATTTTTCGTCGTGACAGGCAGTAGTGGGAAAATCTAGGGTAAAAACGCCATCATGATGGGAAACACGGAGCTGGCCTGAGAGGCTTTCGAATGTAAACAAACTATCTTGGGTATCACCATATTCTGCGAGGACAAATGCGGTAGCTAAGGTAGCGTGACCACATAACTTTACTTCGACTTTTGGGGTAAACCAGCGTAAATGGTTGCCTACTAAAAAAGCGGTTTCTGGCAAGCCAATTTCAGCAGCAATGGAAATCAATGTTTCATCTTTTGGCCATTTGTCGAGTAAAACGACAGCAGCTGGATTACCAGAAAATGATTTATCGGTGAACGCATCAACATGGTAAATAGGATACGAAAGCATCAGGTTCTCACTTATTTTTATGATTAAAAATAGAAACTAGAATGTTAAAAATACATTAATTTGTAAAGAGTTATCTTAAGCGATGAAAATATATTCAATCATTGTGTATTGACCTTAGGTGATAATGATTATTAAATAATAATTCGTCGTTATAGTTCTACTAAGGGAAGATATGAAGATCAAAGGAGCTTCTTGCCTGCTGTTTATTTTTTCGGTGTGTTTTTCTCAGGCTTTTGCATGGGATTTGAGCTACAAAAGCAATATACCTACTGATAACAAACCCTCTGACGAGTATCTGAAAAAAAGAGAAGGATTGAATCACGGGCACTGGGACACGAAAAAATTGGCTGAGGATAATGCCTTGGCTGAGAAACGAGAAAATGAGCTTGAGGAATACAAAAATAGGTCAACGCAGCAAAACAATCTGTCATTTTCCTATGATTGGAATGAAAAACGGTTTCGGCCTTCTCCCCAGATGGATAAAACATACTCTATGCAGCATGTAAAAGAACAGACTAAACGTCGGTGCTATAGAGAAACCAGGCAAAAATTAGAAAAAGAGCAGGGAAATGGTTATTCCTATGCTGATATTGCAGATGCCTGTGGCTTTTACTAAGTGTTGTTGAAAGCCATCCCCGTTGCCTGGGGATGGCTTTTTATTATCTAAGCATCAACTTGATGATTTTGCATTACATCTGCAATCAAGATTTGGTTCCCGTTTCGTTCACGCTATTCATTAAACGGCGGATAGGGATAATGAATGCCAGCAGAATTGCTGAGAGAATGACTAATGACAGCGAAACATTGGAGAACAGTTGAGGCAGGTTATCCAGCTGATCTGCCCGCACATTGCCACCGATCAAACCTGCGGCAAGATTTCCTAGTGCACTGGCACAGAACCATAACCCCATAACTTGCCCACGCATATGAGTTGGGGCCAATACTGTCATGGTTGCCAGCCCAATTGGGCTAAGGCAAAGTTCGCCCATCGTCAGCATAAGGATACTGAATGTCAGCCACAAAGGTGAAACTGAGCCCTGTGTTTCCAATACATTCTGTGAAGCAAACATCATGATGGCAAAGCCACCAGCAGCAAGTAGCATTGCAATCACAAACTTACCGATGCTGTTTGGATTCATATTACGTTTTGCTAAAGCAGGCCATAACCAGCTGAAGAGTGGCGCCAGAATAATGATGAAAAGAGGGTTGAGCGACTGAAACCAGACAGCAGGAATTTCGAAACCCAGCACCATGCGATCGGTATAATCATTGGCAAACAGGTTAAAAGAGGTTGGTTTTTGCTCGAATGCTGACCAAAATAACGCGGCGGAAACCAGCAGAATAAAACAGATGAACAAACGAACTTTCTCATTGCGATTTAAACCTGCAAACAGGAACAAATAAGCAAAATAGAGAACAACGCTGGCTGAAATAACATAAACCAATATGTTGGCAATTTTTACAGGATCAAATGGAATGGCATCCACTATTACCAGCGTAACGATCGCAATGATCGCTATTGCAATCATGCTGACCCATTTGCCAACATTTTTGCGTTTTACCATCGGGTGTTCCCAGCTGGAATCTTGCCCAACTTCTTTATCATAGCGGCGCATTGAAGGAATGGTATAAAAGCGGAAAATCAGTAATGCGATTAACATTCCCAATCCACCGACACCAAAACCCCAATGCCAGCCATAATCTTTCACCAACCAGCCAGTGATTAATGCTGCAATTAAAGAGCCTAAATTAATGCCCATATAAAAAAGAGAAAAACCCCCATCACGGCGAGGATCATCTTTCTTGTATAGCGTACCGACGATAACGGTGATACAGGTTTTGAACAGACCAGTGCCAAGGGTGATGAGCAGTAACCCAATGAAGAATAAGTTACTGCTCCAAATTGCGGAGAGGGCGATAGAAAGGTGCCCCAATGCGATGATAATTGAACCATACCAAACAGCCAGACGTTGCCCTAACCAATTGTCAGCGAGCCAGCCACCCGGTAATGATGTCAGATAAATACTGCCAGCAAAAATTCCGACAATTGCAGAGGCTTGTTCACGTGGTATGCCCATACCGCCATCGAAAATTGCGGCGGACATAAACAAAATCAAAAGAGGGCGAATTCCATAGAATGAGAATCGCTCCCACATCTCTGCCAAAAAAAGAGCACTGAGTGGATATGGGTGCCCGAAAAACGTCTTATTTTTTCCATTATTGATTGAAGATTGCATCTAATAATTCTTCCTAAAGATTCATCATCATGGTGGATATGTTTTACAAGTTAAAATAAAAGGTCGCTTTATAATCACATTAAATAAATGCGTTAACATATTCTTATAAAGCTACTTACTTAATTGTTAGTATATTTTTAACACCTTCGTTGCCTTTTGTTGCCACAAAAAGCACATTTTCTATTTTATATTCCACTTTTTAGAGCGAAAGTCGATAAGAATCGCAATTTTGTAATTTAATCATGGATATGTGATCCAGTTACTAGACGCCATATTTTTTTATTCTTTTTAAATAATTTACTTATAAAACAATGTATTAATTTTTATTTGTTTTAATTGTCCTAATTTTTAAAATGACTCTGCAAGTATGGTTTTTAAAATGAGCAGGATTACATAAAAACACTAAATTTTTGTTGGAAATAAGGTATGAACAGATATAACTGCAAAGTTATGCAGGTACTATTAAGTAAGGGGACATTGGGGGGATAACCTCCCGGTCACATAGTTTTCTATGCGACCGGGATTGTTGAGCGGAACATGTACTTAGAACGGGTGAAAAATCAAAAATCCGCTATATAAAAAGGAGCGGATATATCAGTGAATATTATCGTTGTCACCATATAACGATGGCATACCTTCAGGGCGTGTTTTAAAACGACGGTGCAACCACATGTATTGCTCAGGCGCCTGCATAATCTCTTTTTCAATCACCTTATTCATAAATGCCGCAGCTTCCACTTCATTTTTCATCGGGAAACCCTCTACAGCAGGTTGAATAATCAGCTCATAACCTTTTCCATCAGGCAACCGACGGGGGGTAAACGGAATCAACGCTGGATTTGACAGGCGAACGAGAATTGAGGTTCCGGTCGTCGTTGCTGTATGTTCAACTGCGAATAACGGTGCGAATACACTATTACGGGGGCCATAATCATGATCAGGTGCATACCAGACAATTTCACCATTCTTCAGACAGCGGATCATGCCTTTTACATCTTTTCTATCGAGCATGTATTTATTGGAACGGAGCCGCCCCCATGTTTGTAACCAATCCATGACAGGGTTGTCATTCGGGCGGTAAACACCAATGCCTGGATTCAGCATACCAAAAATGCGCGCACCTAATTCCAGAGTTAGAAAGTGGATCCCAACTACGATAATCCCCTGTCCTTTGGATTGCACTGTTTGGATATTTTCTCGTCCCGTGACCTTAAACCAACGCTTAACCCTCCAATCAGGCCAAAACCAAGCCATTCCAGTTTCAAACAAGCCCATGCCGACTGATTCGAAATTTTTCACCAGCCATTCCTGCCGTTGCGCTGGTGGCATTTCAGGGAAACAGAGAGCCAAATTACGTTCGGCAACTTTGGCCCGTTTTTTCAAAAAGCGTTGTGATAACCGGCCAAGTCGAGTGCCTAGCCAGTAAATTGCAGGGTATGGAAGTAAAACCAGTAAATAAAGTATGCCGATCCCCAGCCAAGTTAACCAGTAACGGGGGTGTAAAAATGAACGATGAAAAGAGGGTGCTTGTATCATGTGTTTTCAGTATGTTATTTGTGGAGATACCTACTGCGATAGGCCATAAGGATCATATTTTGCATGATTATGATATTCCTGTGCGCGATATTCAAATGTTTGCTCTATATTGATTGCTCTTCTGCCTGCCGTCAGAGAAGGATCTTACTGCATTGTGCCCGTGTCATGACTTATGGCCAGTGTATCCGGCAAGGCATAAAAACCCCCATTTCTTTCCTTGCCCAATCATTGAAGATGTTGAAAGGTTCTTCAAAAACCAAGGTACGTTTTTGCTCAGAAATTGCGGTAATAAAGCAGCTAGTTTTGGTTTTAAGTAGATTCAGGACACAGATAGATAGATCTAGGTCACAAGAAAAAGTAATATTATAGAAAATAAAAAACCTCAAGTACGTGCTTTAGGTTTCTGGTTAAAATTTTCTATCATAGTCTGGCGTGCCCACCCTGTGGACACAAACAGGCATAAATGCATTCATATCAATGAACTACGAGGATATTTCGTACACCATGCCAGTGTTACATAACCGTATTTCTAATAAAGAGCTGAAAGAACGTATGTTGGCTGAAGTTGAGCCGCGCACAACTATCTCTTTTTATAAATATTTTACCATTTCTGAGCCGCAGGATTTTCGCGATCACCTGTACCAACAATTTGTTGAATTGTCTGTCTTCGGGCGGGTTTATATCGCCAAAGAAGGTATTAATGCGCAAATCAGTGTACCTTCCAAAAATGTTGATGCACTGAAGGCATTGCTGGATAAAACTGATCCGGCACTATTCAATCTGCGCCTTAATATTGCCTTGGAAGATGATGGCAAATCATTTTGGGTATTACGAATGAAGGTGCGTGAACGCATCGTTGCTGATGGCATTGAAGACGAAACTTTCAACCCATCAAACACGGGGCAGTATCTCAAGGCTGAACAGGTTAACCAAATGTTGGATGATCCTGAAACTGTCTTCGTGGATATGCGTAACCACTATGAATATGAAGTAGGGCATTTCGAAAATGCCATTGAGATACCTTCAGATACCTTCCGTGAGCAGTTGCCAATGGCCGTTGACATGCTGAAGGACAATAAAGATAAAAATATTGTCATGTATTGTACTGGTGGAATTCGTTGTGAAAAAGCCAGTGCTTATATGCTGCATAATGGTTTCAACAATGTTTACCATGTGGAAGGCGGCATTATTGAGTATGCCCGCAAAGCGAAAGAAGCAGGCTTGCCGGTAAAATTTATTGGTAAAAACTTTGTTTTTGATGAGCGCATGGGTGAGCGTATCTCTGAAGAAGTTATTGCCCATTGCCATCAGTGTGGTGCGCAATGCGATAGCCATACCAACTGTAAAAATGATGGCTGTCACTTGTTATTTATTCAGTGCCCAGCTTGTGCAGAGCGTTTTGAGGGCTGCTGTAGCGACGCTTGCCGCGAAGAGATGAGACTTCCAGAAGACGAACAACGTGCTCGTCGGGCTGGCCGAGAGAATGGAGCTAAAATCTTCAACAAATCTCGTTATCGCCTAAATGATGGTTTGAATATTACTTCACTTCAATCCATTAAATAACATCTCTTTTGTGTTTTAAATTACCGCCTTATTGGCGGTAATTTAACGTTACGCAATGAATTTATTGAAACAAAAAATTGGCGTAAACAATAAAGAATGATTGCCGTTAGAAATTCATTCGTAAGTTAACAAACATATTTAAAAATATTGTAAATAAAAACTAACTCTATTTTATTAGAGATGTTCATTTTTTCTATAATGTTCCTCTTGTGAGAATAAACCGTGCTATTGCTGATTTTTAATATTTTGGCGATCTTATGATTTTCTATTTCCAGCATCCAGTAATAGATAACTTTACTTTCTTGAGGGCTAAGAATAGAACTATATTCGTTAAAATTAGAAAAGTAATGTTGGATATCATACGATGCCATCTTTTTCAGGCGCCCAAGCAACGTTGTTAGGTACTGTTTTGATAGGATAAAATCCTTATTTGTCAATTGGATGTGATTTTCTCCGAGAGGGTAGGGTTTATTAATATACATATAAATACGCGCTTGATTAGCTAATGAAATAAATAATTCCATCTGATTATTATATTCACAGCAATAGCCATAGTTTGTCAGATTTACCAAAATAATGTCGGGAGAGAATGTCGGGACAATATTTATCGCATCACAAATTGATCCAGCACCGGTTGAAAGTATGTCTGTGTTTACTTTTAGGAATTCAATAATTCCCAGACGCGTATAATGGCATTCGTCAATTATTAATATTTTCATAATTTGAACATCCTTGTTCTTCTGCTGTAGTTGGTTTTAAAAATATACGGTTATATAAAAAATGTATAGTCGGTATAAATACTGGCTAATGTTTAAATATAGTTGACATCAAGATATAGATAACACGTAAATAAGGTTATCATTTTGATGATTAGCGTGATAGTTGAATGTTTGATGGATTAATACAGCCGTATAATACAGTATTGCGAAAAATAATAAACTATACCTACGTCTTCCAAGTGACCGCTTTGTTGGTTGCATTGGTTCATTTTTGCCAGATTTGTCACTTACATGTTGACTCAATGTCACTCTAATTCAAGAGAGAATATAAGGATAAGGCGCGTGTATGGTACATGGTTAGACAAAAGATGGGGTAATGCGTGTTTGATGTTAATGCTGGACACTCAAGGGATTCAGTGACATTGAGTGTCCAAAAGTCTTTGGAGTATAGGAATTGATGGTTAGTGTTTAATGTGATCAAGTTGACTGTATTCAGATGCTTCTATCTTGTCAATTCCAGCCTGTAAAATGCGAATGAGCTGTTTTGCAACGCCTGTGGTTAGCCATAAGGTTTTGTCGACACTGACATTATCAGGGGTTTGGTCCTGGGAAGATGAGTAGTGAATACGTATCATCATCGCGTCATAGGCATCAACCGTACTGATGTCCCAGCCTACAATAGGATGGGTTTGAATTATTTCATTTTTTCTTTCCATACAACCTCCTAATCAGACTGCCGCATCATAATTGATATTATTGACTAAGAGCAAAAGACTCATTCTTATCTTGGAATGAGTAAATAGCAGTATAACCCTTTTTGGCAATCTAAGAAGCGAAAAAGCAGGAATTTCTACTTATCACTGACAGAAATAGTTGAGGGTTATTCCTATTGATTATAACCAAGTGAAGAAAAACGGGAAAATTGTGCGGAAAGTGGATGATTTCCGCACAGTCATCGGTCAGTGATTACTCACAGATTGTGACATCCCAACCGGCATCTTCCCCGGCAAGGAATGGTATCAGCTTTTCATTGCCGCATTCGATGTATTCAACCACGGAAGTTGGTTTGCGTGTCAGTTCAATAAAGCCGTCATTAACAGGTAAATTGTAGAATGCAGGGCCATTGAGAGAGCAGAAGGATTCAAAATGTTCCATTGCGCCAATTTCTTCAAATACAGTGGCATAAGCAGCCAGTGCGGTGGGTGCATTGAAAACACCGGCACAACCACACGATGATTCTTTGCGGTTCAGTGTATGAGGTGCTGAATCTGTTCCCAAAAAGAAACGTTTGCAACCACTGGCAACTGCGGAACGCAGAGCTTCTTGGTGAATATTGCGTTTTAGCACAGGTAAGCAGTAAAGATGGGGGCGGATACCACCAACCAGCATATGATTGCGATTGAACATCAAATGTTGTGGTGTCAGGGTTGCACCTAAATAATCGTTTCCTTCAAGTACGTATTCTGCGGCTTCTTTAGTCGTAATATGTTCAAAAACAACTTTTAAGGCAGGAAATTTTTTGCGCAATGGTTCCATGACTTGTTCGATAAACCGGGCTTCACGATCGAAAATATCAATATGAGCTGCGGTAACTTCGCCATGGATCAGTAAAGGCATCCCTATTTTTTCCATCGTTTCTAATACAGGGTAGATTTTTTTGATATCAGAAACACCGTGACTGGAGTTGGTTGTTGCATTGGCTGGATAAAGTTTGCAGGCTGTGAAAACACCTTCTTTAAAACCTGTTTCAATTTGATGGCTGTCAGTTGAATCAGTCAGGTAACAAGTCATCAGGGGTTGGAAATGGTGGTCAGACGGTATTGCTGCAATGATCCGCCCTTTGTAGGCTTTGGCACTGGCAATATCTGTCACTGGAGGGACAAGGTTGGGCATGACAATAGCTCGACCAAAGAAACGGCTGGTATGGGGAACAATGGTATTTAGCATATCACCATCGCGAAAATGAACATGCCAGTCGTCAGGGCGGCGGATTTTAATTGTATAGGATTTAGTGGTCATGAAACCGGCTCCAGAATATGGGTGAGAAACGTCGGATGCTGATTTAGCATTCCTTAAGCCGGATGAGGATGATAAAACGAAAATAGCTAAATAGCTATTATTGAATGATAAAATTCCATTATTTTTTAAGAAGTAAGATTTTAATTCTATTTATATGAGGGTATTCAGAGGAAATTATCGTATCAAAAAAGGAAAAAATAGAAGTAATAACACGAGGGTGAATTGAATTTGGCTCCTCCAGCTGGA
>NZ_VCDN01000009.1:0-8790 GCF_033949405.1 Xenorhabdus santafensis
GGGGCGCATTAAACCGTATTCGCCCCAATCCGTCAAACACTTTCTGTAAAAAAATGATGAAAATTGATTGTTTGCTGTATTTTTATACCAATTCGGTATGGTTATTCAGCTTTGCTCATTTTTTATTAACTCAATGCCCCATTTTTTCGGCATGCGGCGATGGTTAAAATATCCTGAGCCAATAGTTTTGCTGTGTTTACATCATCAATATCTCTTTTCACCAATAGCTTACTGAGACACCCTTCAAGGATAAGTTCCATCTGCTTGGCGACTTGTTCGCTGTCGTCGATATCAAGTTGTTGCAGCAATTCCACTGTGTAGGAGAATGAATTTTGCTTTTGCAGCTCTGCCAATTGGTGGATTGGATGGTCAGCTTCAGGGAAGGCGCTACAGGTAGCAATAAATAAGCAGCCGGGATAGCGTTGCTCCAGTACTTTTTCTTTGAGGGTATCGTAACGTGCCAATAGTTTTTGTTCTGGCGTCAGAGATTCATCCAGCAGAATTTGGCGTTGCCAAATTTCAATTTGTTGGCTGTGATAACGCAGGCAATCGTAAAGCAAAGCCTCACGATCAGGCCAGAAATGCTGTATATGGTCGATATTAATATCAAGGGGAGTTAAAAGTGTCTCCAATGTCGCTGACAGGCCATGTTGCTCGAGTGAGTTCAGGACATTGCTAAGCACGTATTCACGTTGCACGGCGGCTCTCCTTCCTATTATTGTTGTTGCAAATGTTGTAGTTGTTGTATGTGTTGTTCAAAACGTTCTGCATCCATGAAACCATTGACCCGGGCGTTGGGTGGTTCGTTTCCTTGAGAATCAAAAAATAAGATAGTAGGAAGCCCCAGTACCTTCAGTTTTTGCAGTAATTCTTTTTGTTTTGGCCCGTTATCTGTGACATCAGCTTGTAATAAGAGAAATTGACTCAATTGTGCCTGCACTTGTGGATCACTGAAAGTGTATTTTTCAAACTCTTTGCAGGCGACGCACCAATCCGCATAAAGATCCAACATGATCGGCTGACCACGTTTTTCCGCTAAAATTTGGCTTAACTCTTGCCAATCACTGACTTGTTGGAATTTTATTGATGTTTTTTGCTGTTCTGCCGTCGGGGTTCCCCATACCCAATCTTGTAAAGGGCGCGCTGCAATCAGCGCAAGTGCCAGCAAAATGACCTGCAAGGTGCGCAGCCAGCCGTTTTTGCTGTTTAGCGTTAGTGCGAATGCCCAGATAAGGAAGGAGACTGCCAACATGCTCCATAACCTGATCCCCCACGTATCACCAAGCACCCTTTCCAGCAGGAATACAGGCAGGGCCAGAATAATAAACCCGAATGCTTCCTTGACGTATTGCATCCACGGGCCGCTGCGGGGCAGAAGTTTATGGCCGAATAAGGTGACTGCGATAAGCGGTATTCCCATGCCCAGTGCATAAAGATAAAGAGTCACGCCACCAAAGAATGTATCACCGGTTTGTGCGATATAGAGCAAAATAGCGCTGAGTGGCGCTGTAGTGCAGGGAGATGCGATAAGCCCGGCCAAGGCACCCATGACAAATACGCCGATGTAAGAGCCGCTTTGTTGTTGATTGCTCCAATTGACCAACCGGGTTTGGAGTGAAGAGGGAAGTTGCAAGTTATATAGATCAAACATCGATAAGGCCAGCAGAATGAACAACACTGACAGCCCGACCAGAATGTAAGGGTTTTGCAAGGCGGCTTGAAACTGTAACCCGGCAGCCGCGACGACCAACCCAAGTGCCGTATATGTAAGTGCCATGCCTTGGACGTAACTTATGGAGAGCCAGAAGATGCGTTTCAGGCTTTCAGGCCGTTTTGGCCCCAAAATGATGCTGGAAATCAGTGGATACATGGGCAAGACGCAAGGAGTAAAGCCAATGCCAATACCAAATAACACCGCCCATAAAGGTGAAAATGGCACGTCATGGTTTTGCGATTCATCCAGCGGTAGGGCATCTTTTGAGGGTAATGTGCCTTGAGATGTTACGGTATCGGGTGACGCAGCGGTTTCGTTATCATTGAGTGGCGCTGAGTTATTTGGCAGTGACGACGCCGTTACTGCCTGCAGTGGTACGGTCAGCGTTTCAGGGGGATAACAGTAACCCGCTTCTGCGCATCCTTGATAGGTTACCTGCAAAGAAGAATCGTTGGTGGCTGACAGAACAGGAATATTAATGTGTGCTGATTGAAAATAAACTTCTGTCTTTCCGTAGAACTCATCTTCATGGTCTGTGCCTTTGGCATATTCTATCTGGCCTAGCGATGCCTGCGCTGGAACTATTTTGAACTGTTTTTGGTAGAGATAATAACCAGGTTTAATGTCCCAGCTTAACGCGAGATTATTTCCTTTTTGCTGAAAATCAAACACAAATGCCCTTTCAGCAGGAAGGTAAGTATTTTGCCCTGGTTGCTCAAATAGCGCACTGGCTTTGATAGGAGAAAGAGCGATAGCGCTGAACAGTAGAAAAAGCATGAGAATACGTTTGATCATAAGCAATTTTTTAGCCTGCCTGTATCGTGGGTTTAATTCGTAAAATTTGTCATAGTTTGCACTATAACCGATGACGCTCATGGCAGAAAGTCACTTGATTAATATTAATACAATGTTGTTTTTTGATAGGAAAAGATTCTAGGGTGGAAATATTTCAGGGGCATGTCAGCCCCTGAGATAACGATTTTTCACGCGGTCTATCTTATGGCGATAGCCGATATCGTGAAGTTACAGAATTATGCCACCAAATAAGAAACCAAAGGTGACCGCTAAAATAACGGCGATAGTGCCGGGAATAAAGAATGGATGATTGAATACAAAACGGCCGATACGGGTTGTACCGGTATCATCCATTTGCACGGCAGCAACCAGTGTCGGATAAGTTGGCAGGATAAATAAACCAGACACAGCCGAGAACGAGGCGATTGCCGTTAATGGTGTAACATGCAGAGCCAAAGCCATTGGCATTAATGCCTTGGCGGTTGCGGCCTGTGAATAGAGCAACGCTGAACAGAAGAAGAAAATAACGGCCAGTAACCACGGTTGAGCATGGATCAGACTGCCTGCGGTTTCTTTTATCCAATCAAGATTGGCCTGTACAAAAGTATCTCCCAGCCATGCTACGCCCAGAATACAGATACATGCACTCATGCCTGCTTTAAAGGTACTTGAGTTCAAGATGGCATCGGTATCGACGGAGCAAATAATGGTGGTCAGCGTGGCAACACTGAGCATGATGATCAGAATGGCGCTGGTGGTGTTCATCAGCGGTTTTTCAACCAATCCAATGCTTGGGCTATTGATAATGGCATAAATCACTACGCCGACAACCCCCAGCAAAAACAGCAAAACAGACAGTTTTGCTTTAGGTTTAATTTGAATTTCGCTGGCTCCCCGCATTTCTACCAGATTCTCTGCGAGACGTTTTTGGTAGGTCGGATCATTTGATAGCTTGGAATCGAAGATCCATGAAATGATAAATGACATCAGGATGATGGCGCAAAGCGTTGAAGGCAATAACACCATAAGCAGATGAATATAGCTGATGCCTTGTCCTTCCATGATGGAAGCCATGTAAACAACAGCGGCAGAAATCGGGGAGGCGGTGATCCCTATTTGGGCTGCAACGACAGCGGTGGAGAGCGGGCGACATGGTTTGATGCCTTGCTCTTTGGCGACTTCCGCAATAACCGGCAATGTTGCCAGTGAAATGTTCCCTGTACCTGCGAATAAAGTCAGAAAATACGTGACGATCGGTGCCAGGATTGTGATGTATTTAGGGTTCCGGCGCAGTAATTTTTCAGTTTGCTGAACGAGATAGTCCAGCCCCCCAGCCACTTGCATGGCTGATATCGCAGCGATAACGGCCATAATAATTGAGATAACATCAAATGGAATAGTACCCGGCTTAACACCAATGACGGCAAGGGCCAACACCCCGATACCACCTGCAAAGCCAATACCAATCCCCCCTAATCTTGCCCCCAGAAAAATGGCCAGCAGAACAATCACCAATTCTACGGCTAACATGTTAAATACTCCTTCATTTATTTAGTCTTATGAAAATTTATGGTTAATACTTTGTGTTTGCAGCAAATTAAAAAGGCACGCTTCCGGTTGGAATTGCGTGCCTTAGTAATTAAGACGAACTTGTTATTATAAGCATTTAATTAGTTATCAAAACGTTTTGCTTTATAAGTTGGATGTTTTAAGTTTTCAACGGAGAAAATATCATCTAACTCAGACTCAGTCAGCAAGCCACGCTCCAGTACAACTTCGCGGACACTCTTGCCGGTTTCAGCACAGATCTTGCCTACGATGTCGCCATTGTGGTGGCCGATGAATGGATTCAGATAAGTGACGATACCGATGGAGTTGAACACAAAACTTTCGCAAACTTCTTTATTGGCAGTAATGCCGTTAACGCATTTTTCAACCAGATTGCGGCACGCATTGCTCAGGATAGACATTGATTCAAACATCGCCTGACCAATTGCTGGTTCCATTACGTTAAGCTGCAACTGACCTGCTTCTGCGGCCATTGTGATACAAGTATCGTTACCAATGACTTTGAAGCAAACTTGGTTAACAACTTCTGGTACTACTGGGTTGACTTTAGCTGGCATGATGGAAGAACCTGCTTGCAGTTCTGGCAGGTTGATTTCATTCAGACCAGCGCGAGGGCCTGATGACAGCAGACGCAAGTCGTTACAAATCTTGGACATTTTAACTGCCAGACGTTTTAACGCACCGTGAACC
The DNA here is from genome assembly GCF_033949405.1 of Xenorhabdus santafensis. NCBI lineage: Bacteria > Pseudomonadati > Pseudomonadota > Gammaproteobacteria > Enterobacterales > Morganellaceae > Xenorhabdus > Xenorhabdus santafensis. Next base: position 4,769 of record NZ_VCDN01000009.1, read on the forward strand.
ATAACGTAAGCGCCGCAGTCGGAAGTAGCTTCGATCAGGTCTTCCGCTGGAATACAAGGTAAGCCTGTTACTTCAGCCAATTTCTCAACAACCAGCTGCTGATACCCTGGCGCAGTGTTCAAGCCTGTACCAATCGCAGTTGCACCAAGGTTTACTTCCAGCAGCAGTTCTGCCGTACGGGTAATATTTTTGATTTCTTCTTTCAACAACATAGAGAAAGCACGGAATTCTTGACCAAGGGTCATTGGAACCGCATCTTGCAACTGGGTACGACCCATTTTCAGGATGTCATCGAATTCAACGCCTTTTTTATCGAAGCCTGCTTTCAGCAACTCAATAGAATCAATTAATTGAAGCAGTGAGTTATAGACAGCAATACGGAAGCCAGTAGGATAGGCATCGTTGGTTGACTGGCTTTTGTTCAGGTGATCATTCGGATTCAGGAACTCATATTCACCTTTTGGGTGTCCCATCAATTCGAGACCGATATTTGCCAGTACCTCGTTGGTATTCATGTTTAGAGAGGTACCTGCGCCCCCTTGGAATACATCAACAGGGAATTGATCCATGCATTTGCCTGTGTTGAGAACCTCATCACAAGCCTTAACAATAACGTCCGCTATTTTCCCTGGAATAGTATGAAGTTCTTTGTTCGCCATTGCCGCGGCTTTCTTCACCAGAACCATGCCACGGATGAACTCAGGAACATCATTGATAGTACGGTCACTGATATAAAAATTTTCAATCGCACGTAGAGTGTGAATACCGTAATAGGCTTCAGCAGGGACTTCTCGTTTACCTAACAGGTCTTCTTCGATACGAATGTTGTTTGACATGAGAACCTTCTTAAAATTGGATACGTTTACTGTTCTATTATGTGTTTGTTGAATAATTCATGTTGCCGACAACAACTGGCGTGATATTAATCACTTATCACGAAATTGTTGGCGCGATCATATGTGGATTTATTATAAATGCCTTGAACCTGGATCACTTTATAGTGCTAATTTATTAATGAAATAACGTTTGTGTGACTGGTGTCACAATTACAGAAGTGAAAAATCAAGTAACTGAAGTATCGAAATGAAGTATTGAAAACGGTTATTGTGATCCCCACATATGTGATCTACCCCTCATGCTATATGATCTAACTCCGTATTATGTGTTTTCACATAATGTTAAAGCTTCATAGAGTGGACAATAAATATTGAAAGGAGAACCACGTGCGTTGGCTCCCACTTATTCTGATATGCCTGCTGGTTTACATTGAATCCGTCCTGTTTGTTCGCATTGCTTCTGAAATTGGGGTGCTGCTGACTTTGCTGCTGGTTGTTCTTACATCCTGTCTGGGCGTATCCCTTGTGCGTAACCAAGGCATCAAAACTTTCATGTCAATGCAGCAAAAAATCGCTGCCGGTGAAAGCCCCGCAGAAGATGCGATTAAAAGTGTGTCGCTGGTCATAGCGGGGTTTTTGCTTCTGCTGCCCGGTTTCTTCACTGATTTCCTTGGATTGATGCTATTGCTGCCTCCCGTACAAAAACTGCTAACAATGAAGTTACTGCCTCATATTAATTTTTACCGCCCGAATAGTTTTCATGGTTCAGGCAACTACGGCGGATATGATAAGAAAGGGCAAACTTTTGAAGGAGAATATGAGCGCAGGCAAGAAGATGCCTCGAATACATTGGATGATAAAAAATCTGATGATCAGCGCAAAAATAGCGAACATGGCAGTGAACACGACAAAAAATAACAGCATCTGCTTTGGTGAAAATTTCAATAGGTAAGAAAAAAGTAAAATATTTTTTTCTGCCAGCCCTTGAAGTACTAACCTTAAGCCCCAACTTGTAGCTTCATGGTACTGGTTCTGTTGGGTTCTGGTATCAATCCTCTTACCTGATATGGACTTTATTTATAGGAGATCTCTCAATGAAAATTCGTCCATTACATGACCGCGTTATCGTCAAGCGTACAGAAGTTGAATCTAAATCCGCTGGCGGAATTGTTCTGACTGGCTCTGCTGCGGGCAAATCTACCCGTGGGGAAATTCTGGCAGTTGGCAATGGTCGCATCCTTGAAAGTGGGGAAGTGAAGGCGCTGGATGTAAAAGTGGGTGATACCGTCATTTTTAATGAAGGTTACGGCGTTAAAACAGAAAAGATCGATAATGAAGAAGTATTGATCATGTCTGAAAGCGACATTCTGGCAATTGTTGAAGCGTAATTGAATCTCTTACGCTAGATCTTCTTAATTGAACGAATTTAAAGGAAAGACACAATGGCAGCTAAAGACGTAAAATTTGGTAATGATGCTCGCAGCAAAATGCTGCGCGGTGTGAATGTACTGGCCGATGCGGTTAAAGTTACTCTGGGTCCTAAAGGCCGTAACGTAGTTTTGGACAAATCTTTTGGTGCACCAGTTATCACTAAAGACGGTGTATCTGTAGCACGTGAAATCGAATTGGAAGACAAATTCGAGAACATGGGCGCTCAAATGGTTAAAGAAGTCGCCTCTAAAGCCAATGATGCTGCGGGTGATGGTACTACTACTGCAACTGTACTGGCTCAAGCTATCGTCACCGAAGGTCTGAAAGCTGTTGCTGCGGGTATGAACCCAATGGATCTGAAACGTGGTATCGATAAAGCGGTTGTTGCTGCGGTTGAAGCACTGAAAAACCTGTCCGTACCTTGCTCTGATTCCACTGCTATTGCGCAGGTTGGTACAATCTCTGCAAACTCCGACGAAACTGTAGGTAAACTGATCGCAGAAGCGATGGACAAAGTCGGTAAAGAAGGTGTAATCACCGTTGAAGAAGGTACTGGTCTGGAAGACGAACTGGATGTTGTTGAAGGTATGCAGTTCGACCGTGGTTACCTGTCTCCTTATTTCATCAACAAGCCAGAATCCGGTTCTGTAGAATTGGAAAACCCATACATTCTGCTGGTTGACAAGAAAATCTCCAACATTCGCGAACTGCTGCCAGTTCTGGAAGGCGTAGCGAAAGCAAGCAAGCCTCTGATGATCATCGCTGAAGACGTTGAAGGCGAAGCGCTGGCAACTCTGGTTGTCAACAACATGCGTGGTATCGTGAAAGTTGCTGCGGTTAAAGCACCTGGCTTCGGCGACCGCCGTAAAGCAATGCTGCAAGATATCGCGACTCTGACCAACGGTACTGTTATCTCTGAAGAGATCGGTCTGGAGCTGGAAAAAGCAACTCTGGAAGATCTGGGTCAGGCTAAACGCGTTGTTATCAACAAAGACACCACAACTATCATTGATGGCGTTGGCGAAGAAGGCGCAATTGCTGCTCGTGTTACTCAAATCCGTCAGCAAATCGAAGAATCTACTTCTGATTACGACCGTGAAAAACTGCAAGAGCGTGTAGCTAAACTGGCAGGCGGTGTTGCTGTAATCAAAGTTGGCGCAGCGACTGAAGTTGAGATGAAAGAAAAACGCGCTCGCGTTGACGATGCACTGCACGCAACCCGTGCGGCAGTAGAAGAAGGCGTTGTTGCTGGTGGTGGTGTTGCTCTGGTTCGCGTAGCTGCTGCTATCACTGAGCTGACTGGCGACAATGAAGATCAGAACGTAGGTATCCGTGTTGCACTGCGTGCAATGGAAGCGCCAATGCGTCAGATCGTTGATAACGCGGGTGAAGAACCATCTGTTGTTGTCAACAACGTGAAAGCAGGTGAAAACAACTACGGTTATAACGCTGCAACTGAACAGTACGGCGACATGATCGAAATGGGTATCCTGGATCCAACCAAAGTAACCCGTTCTGCACTGCAATTCGCAGCTTCTATCGCTGGCCTGATGATCACCACTGAAGCAATGGTGACTGAACTGCCTAAAGAAGACAAAGCTGACTTAGGCGCAGCTGGCGGCATGGGCGGTATGGGTGGAATGGGCGGCATGATGTAACGCTGTTCATCCTGACAGTGGAATTCCCCATCCACGAGGATAAAAGTTTGAAGGCGAGCATGAAAATGCTCGCCTTTTTTTATTTATGGCTTCAGCC
>NZ_VCDN01000010.1:0-59823 GCF_033949405.1 Xenorhabdus santafensis
ATCCCGCTTAGCTCCACCAAAATTTTAAACCCCTGAAGACATCTGTTTTCAGGGGTTTTTCTTTTGGCTAACATATTGCCGTATTTATTTTTTATGAATATACTTCCCGTTAGCTTTATAAATGTGTTATTTCATTACACTTATAACTAAAAATATCCATCTATTTTAATGTAAGCTAGCCTCATTTAGTGCCAACCTCTGCCCTTTATATTTTTCATTAACAAACAATACATCTGAAAGTTAGCAAAAAACTTGTAAAAATTCTTTTTTTAAATTCCGGGAAAAACAATGTAGCAATAAAATCCAATAAGGATAGTTATGCAAAATAAAAATTTGTTCAGTGAATTAAAATACCTGTTTTTATTATCAACACCCATCATAATAACGCAGTTAGCCAGAACAGGGATGGGGGCTACTGATGCGCTCATGTCAGGTCATTATTCAACTATTGATTTAGCCGCCGTTGCTCTGGGTGGAAGTATTTGGTTCCCCATTTTTTTATTGGGGCACGGTGTTATTATGATGCTGTCTGCGGATGTGGCAAAATACAGATCTCACAACAATATTGAAGAAATAAAAGAGAGTGTAAATAACTATATATCCGCCTCTATTCTTCTATCAATTCCGATTATTATTTTTCTATTTGCTGCTGTGCAGCTTCTATCTTTTATTGGTGTTGATGAAGGTGTGGTGAGAGTTACGAAAGGCTATATTACAGCGATGGTTTTCGGTGTTCCCGGGCTGATGCTGTTCAACGTATTTCGTTCATTGCTACAAGGGTTGGAAGACACAAAAATCGCTATGTATATTTCCTGCATCGCTTTTTTGGTTAACATACCTGTCAACTATGCTTTTATATTTGGCAAATTTGGCATGCCGGAAATGGGGGGCATCGGCGCAGGAATTGCAACAACCCTGATCAACACACTTAGCGCCATTGCCCTTATTTTGTATTTTTTATACAAAAAAGAATATAAAAAGTACCAATTTAAACTCTCTTTGCAATTTAATCAGAAATTAAAGCAATTATTTGCAGTAGGTATTCCAAGTGGAATGGCTCTTTTTATTGAAGTGCTTTTTCTTGATATCATTGCATTTGGTGTCGCTACCCTTGGCCCTGTTTACATCGCTGCAAATAATATCAGTATAACCGTGGCATCTTTAATGTTCACTGTAACGGGTGGGTTTTCTACTGTGACAACAGTAAAGGTGAGTTATCTCAATGCCAAAAGAGATATCCAATCGATATTCCGTTTTAGTGGCATAGCAACGGCAGCGGCTTCATTTATCGCTATTGTATTATCCGTTCTTTTTTATCTATACCCCGACTCTATTATTCGTTTGTATACAAAAGATATTTTGGTGATCAATGCGGCCATGAGCCTTGTGATTTTTGTATGTTTCTTCCATTTACTTGATGCTTTTCAGTACATGCTATCGGGTATTTTTCGAGGGTTACATGAAACTAAAATAGTATTCTACGCACCTATTGTAGGTTATTGGGTTATTGGTGTTCCTTTAGGTTTTATCCTAGGGCTGACAGACATCATCACAGAAAAAATGGGGCTGGTTGGTTTTTGGTACGGGCTCGTTCTAGGCTTGATTATCAATGCGATAATACTCTCAATAATATTGAAGATGAAATTTAAAAGATTAGCCAGATAAACAGTTAACAGAGCCTATTCGGTTTTATTCACATGAAATAGGCTCTTCATTTTTTTATAGTTATTACTGTCTTATATTCACTGCCTTGTGATTACTGTATTGCATGTATTGAACTTATTGTGCCGTATAGCCGCCATCAATTGCGTAATAAGCCCCTGTCGTAAACGAACTTTCATCTGATAATAGAAATGCCACGGTCTTAGCCACTTCTGCTCTGGTTGCCATTCGTTTCATTGGGTGCGTGCTTGCCATCCATTCTCTGGCTTCGACGGGTAAAGCTTGCATATGCGGCGTTTCAACATAACCCGGCCCAACTGCGTTGATGCGGATGCCTTTATCAGCAAATTCCAAAGCCGCTGAACGCGTTAACCCGAGTACACCATGTTTAGCTGCCGTGTAAGGAGCAATGCCGGGAATTCCAACAATACCATTGGATGATGACAGGTTAACAATTGCCCCTCCTCCACTGCGGAGAATGGCGGGTATTCCATATTTCAAACCGAAAAATGTGCCGCTGAGATCAGTGTTAATCACATCATTCCAGTCATCGATGGAGTAATTACAGATATTGACGTTATGTGGCCCGGTAATGCCGGCATTGTTGACCAACATATGTAATCCACCGAACTTTTCTACCGTATTATCAACTAATGCCTTGACTGAAAGATGATCCCTGACATCTGATTCCATTGGAATGACATGCTGCCCTGTGGGATCCATCCGTCGAGCCGTTTGTTCGACACTGGCAAGCCGACGGCCGGTAATAATGACCGTTGCGCCCCGCTGACATAATTCTTCTGCAATCCCTTCCCCTATTCCTGTTGTGGCTCCTGTAACAATCGCCACTTTTCCGTCGAAATCATTCATTTTGCCCCTCCGTATATATCGTGTTTTTATCCACTCAACGCTTATCGCCCAATTAATTATGTTAAATATTAGTGCAATATAAATAACGACGAAGGGATCCAATGTCAGAAAAGTGTCGAATAAAATCTATGTATTGGCGTTTTTCAACGGTTTCACCAATGATTCCAGCCCCTCAATTTTGATAGCCAGCGTCATTTCCATTAATGCCCCCAGTTTGCCCTGCGGAAACTCCCCTTTTCTGGCAAACCAAAGTAAATATTCTTCCGGCAAATCAATCAGCATGCGCCCTTTATACTTGCCAAATGGCATGGCTGTATTGGCGATTTCCAGCAAATTTTCTTTATTCATTGTATTAGCCTCTCCAGTTTGCAATACAACATATTTTCATATAAAAAAAGTGGTATCTGTAAAGACACCACTTTCATTCATTATCACCACAAATTACGGGGCAGAGATTAAATACTCATTATCAACCCTGTAATTGCAGCAGACAAGAAGCTAACCAAAGTAGAACCAAACAGCAGTTTCAGTCCAAAACGGGCAACCGTATTGCTCTGTTTCTCATTCAGCCCTTTAATGGCTCCAGCAACAATCCCAATGGAGGAAAAGTTGGCAAAAGAGACCAAAAATACGGACAAAATGCCTTTCGAACGCTCACTCAGTTCACCTGCAATTTCCTGCAACCCCTGCATCGCCACAAATTCGTTGGAAACCAGTTTGGTCGCCATGATACTGCCCACTTTCAGTGCTTCATCACTTGGAATGCCGATAATCCAAGCAAACGGGTAAAACACATATCCCAGGCATTCTTGGAATGTAATACCAAATACTAAGTGGAAAATGGCATTGATGCCCGCAATCAAAGCGATAAAGCCAATCAGCATTGCAGAAACAATCAAGGCGACTTTGAAACCAGCCAGAATATACTCACCCAGCATTTCAAAGAAACTTTGCCCTTCGTGAAGATTGCTCATCTGAATTTCTTCTTCACTGTCAACAGAATAAGGGTTGATGAGCGACAGAACGATAAAGGTGCTGAACATGTTGAGAACCAATGCTGCAACGACGTATTTCGCATCCAGCATTGTCATATAAGCGCCCACGATAGACATGGAAACCGTAGACATTGCCGTCGCAGCCATCGTATACATCCGGCGCTCAGACATTTTTCCCAACACATCTTTATAAGCAATAAAGTTCTCTGATTGCCCCAAAATCAATGAACTGACCGCATTAAACGATTCCAGTTTTCCCATCCCGTTCACTTTCGACAACACCGTGCCTATCGCTCGGATGATAATCGGCAGTACTTTGATATGCTGCAAAATACCAATCAGGGCGGAGATAAAAATGATCGGACACAATACATTCAGGAAGAAAAACGCCAGATTCGCTTCTATCATGCCGCCGAATACAAAGCTGGTACCCTTTGCGGCATAAGACAATAAATGAACAAAAAGATTGTCAAATGCTTTAACAATCCCCAGACCTGCATTAGAATTCAGGAAGAACCATGCCAAAAAGAGCTCAATGACAAGTAACTGAATAATATAGCGAATCTGAATACCTTTTCGGTTATTGCTCGCAAAGACAGCTAAGCCGCCAATCACTGCTAATGCGAGGAAAAAATGAAAAATATGAGACATAAAAAGAACTCCAAACGTGACACTGCGCAAATTTATAACTGTATTTTATGTAACGCAAAGCAATAAATTTTGACTATTATCACATTAATTTACTATTTAGGCGGCTATAAATTTCTATTTAGCCAACCCGATCACATTTTCTTCATCATATGATTGATGTGAAACGGATTGGCTAAACGAAACAAATTACTCACCCAACAAACGAATCATCTCTTCTTCATCAATAACCGGAATACCTAATTCATTGGCTTTAGCTAATTTAGAGCCTGCGGCTTCGCCAGCGATAACCAGATCTGTTTTTTTCGAAACACTCCCTGTTACTTTTGCCCCTAAAGCCATCAACTTATCTTTAGCCTCATCTCTGGATAAACGGCTCAATGAACCGGTCAATACTACGATCTTACCTGTAAATGGGCTATCAACTTCGTACAAGGGCAAGCTTTCAGCAGATTCCCAATGAATACCAATATTATTGACCAAATCATCAATTACAGATTGGTTGTGTGGCTCATTGAAGAAATTCACAACATGGCTGGCAACAATGCCCCCTACATCCTGTACTGCGATTAATGCCTCGATATCCGCCGCACGCAATTTTTCCAGCGTGCCGAAATGAGAAACCAAATTGGCGGCCGTGGCTTCACCAACTTCACGGATCCCCAAAGAATAAATAAAACGGGCAAACGTGGTTTTTTTGGCATTTTCCAAGGCGTTAATGACATTTTGGGCAGATTTAGGCCCCATTCGATCCAGCCCGGTCACTATCCCTGCGGTAAGACGGAAAAGATCGGCTGGTGTTTTAACATATTCTTTATCCACCAACTGCTCAATGATCTTTTCTCCCATGCCATCAACATCCATGGCACGACGGGAAACAAAGTGCTTCAACGCTTCTTTGCGCTGTGCCCCGCAAAATAGCCCTCCGGTACAGCGAGCTACCGCTTCACCTTCAACGCGCTCTATATCAGAGCCACAAACCGGGCAGCTCTCAGGGAAAATCACTTCCCGGCTTTCAGCCAGCCGATGTTCATGCACAACTCCCACCACTTGCGGGATAACGTCCCCAGCCCGGCGGATGACCACCGTATCGCCAATGCGCAAGCCCAAACGTTCAATTTCATCTGCGTTGTGCAATGTGGCATTGCTGACCGTCACTCCCGCAACGGATACCGGTTCCAAACGCGCAACAGGCGTAATGGCACCGGTACGCCCTACTTGAAACTCAACATCACGGACAATCGTCATCTGTTCTTGGGCTGGAAATTTAAAGGCGGTTGCCCAACGTGGCGCTCTGGCAACGAAACCTAACTTTTCTTGTAATGCAAGGGAGTCAACTTTGATTACAACCCCGTCGATATCAAAACCCAGTATTGGCCGCTGCTGCTCAATATCACGGTAAAAATCCATTACCTGCTGGGTTCCCTGACACAATTTCACTTTGTCACTGACGGGCAGGCCCCACTGTTTAAATTGCATCAAACGCTCATAATGGCTTTCAGGCAGCTTCCCATTTTCAAAATTGCCACCTTCAAGAACACCGATACCATAACAGTAAAAAGTAAGTGGGCGCTTGGCCGTAATACGTGGATCAAGCTGGCGCAAGGAACCCGCTGCTGCATTGCGAGGATTGGCGAATACTTTATTGCCGGTACGGCGGGCTTCTTCGTTGAGCTTTTCAAAGCCAGCCTGCTTTATGAAAACTTCGCCGCGAATTTCAACACGATCGGGGATATTCTTCCCTTGTAAACGTAGGGGAATCGCATGAATGGTGCGGACATTGGCTGTAATGTTTTCCCCTGTCGTTCCATCACCACGAGTTGCTGCTCGCACTAATTCACCATTTTCATACAGCAGGCTGACAGCCAGACCGTCCAATTTCAATTCACAGCAAAACACCAAATCCCGGCTATCTTTCAGGCGATCACGGACACGTTTATCAAACGCCAGATAACTTTCCTCATCAAATACGTTATCTAAAGACAACATAGGGATTTCATGGCGAACTTGCTCAAATGCAGTTAATGGCGCAGCACCGACGCGTTGGGTGGGAGAATCTGCCGTAATTAATTCTGGATGCTGTTCTTCCAATGCTTTTAATTCACGCATCAAACGATCGTATTCTGCGTCAGGGATCTCTGGCGTATCCAAAACATGATACAAATATTCATGATGGCGCAAAGTTGTTCTTAGTGTGTTGATTTTTTCGATAATATTTTTCATGACTTCTCACCAGAGATGAAAAAACCCCCGACTGGCGGGGGCTTAAAACTAAAGAAGGATTTATTCACCGATGTTGAGCGTATTGCGGATACGCGCTTTGTAGAGTTCGATCATCTGGGGTGTCAGCATCTTGCGTTCACCATCCAGAACCACTCCTCCTACATCAGCAGCGATGCGCTGTGCTGCCTGCAACATCAATTTAAAATTCTGATTGGAATCACCATATGAAGGCACAAGCATAAACATGGAAATACCCGGTGTTGTGAAATCGGTCATTTGCTCCGGATCGAACGAACCCGGTTTCACCATGTTAGCCAAACTGAATAACACCGCACCACTGCCTGACGGATGAAGGTGGCGGTGGAAGATATTCATGTCGCCAAACCGGAAGCCTGCCTGCAAAATACTTTGCAGCAATGCTTCGCCATCCAATTCCTGACCATGATGGGCAGCAACATGCAGTACCAGCACCGTTTCTTTTGGCGCTTTTTCAGCTTCAACCGACGTTTCTGCTTCCACTGCATTTGGATTCTTTTCAACCATCAGGTCATCAGCGGCGTGCTCCCTGAGCGATTTATCGCCCACATCCCCAGCGGCTGCCTCTTTCGATTCAACTTGCTCAACAGGATCAAATAACCCAAGTTGCGGTTCATCCTGCTGCTCATCAACAGCATTAACTTTCGTCTTTGCTGCTGATTCAGCTGGTTGATTTCTTGCAAGTAAAGGATCAGAACCCTCATCAGGTTCAGCCACGGATGATTCAGATGCACGACGTTCGATAACGGGCTCTGCACGATGTTCAGTATGCGGCTTGCCCGATTTCTGCACATGTGATTTGGGCTCATTATCAAACAGTTCATCGTTATCACTATTTTCCAGCTCTTCCTGACGCTCCTGTTTATGACGTTTAACTGGGCGATCACGAAAGAGTGATGAACGCTCTTTACGGCTGGTCCACAACCCATGTAATAGCAAAGCTATTATGGCTATCGCACCAACAACGATTAATATCAGACGCAAATCCTGCATCATTGCTATCTCTGTTGTTTAAATTAATTGCCACTACGGCGGAATATTCTTTAGATAAGAGTATTTGCCAAATAAGACAAGTGCAAGTCTCTAAATACTTTTCTTACCATAAAGAGATAATCAAACTGTTTTTTAGGATGTTTTTTACACACAAAACTACTGGTCAGTAGAAAATCCTGACTATATCATACCGTCTCAAACATATAGGAGAGAATAAGAAAATATGACGAATTCGACAAAATCGCCAAAACATTTGGGAGGATTTCATTATATTGCGCAAGGATGGCAGCTTATAACCCGTCCTGGCATTAAGAGATTCGTTTTATTACCCTTACTGGCTAATATGTTATTGCTGGGTGGTTCATTCTGGTGGCTATATCAGAAATTGGATGGCTGGATACAATGGACCCTCGATAAAATACCAGATTGGATGCAATGGCTCAGTTATTTAATCTGGCCACTGGCAGTTATTTCTATTTTGCTGATTTTCACCTATTTTTTCAGCACACTGGCCAATTTTATTGCTGCCCCTTTCAACGGGTTGCTGGCAGAAAAGCTGGAAGCCAGCCTGACAGGCATTCCGGCACCTGATACCGGCGTCATGGATTTACTTAAAGACACTCCCCGTATTTTAAAACGTGAAGTGGTGAAAATTATTTATTATATTCCCCGTGCGATTGTCCTATTGTTGCTTTACTTTATTCCCGGTATTGGGCAAACCGTTGCTCCGGTACTTTGGTTTATTTTCAGCGCATGGATGCTGGCTATCCAATATTGTGATTATCCATTTGATAATCACAAGGTTAGTTTTTCCACGATGAGAACAACTCTGAGGCAAGATAAAATTGATAACCTCCAGTTTGGGGCTGCCGTGAGTGTATTAACGATGATCCCTATCGTGAATTTGTTCATTATGCCGGTTGCTGTCTGTGGCGCTACGGCAATGTGGGTTGATCGTTACCGCACACAGCACGCGTTAACTCACAAAAGCTTTAACTCAAATATCTAATCTTTTTAATACCGAATTAATCAAATAACCCCCTGACATCTTTGTCATTTGTCAGGGGATAAATTCCAACCCTAAGATAATACGGCCTAATAGACATTGGAATTTACTGATCTCATTGCCGATTATGCTGATTCTGCCCCTGCGTTATAAGCCTCATTCCTTGAGCAGTGCCATAATTGCTGCATTCTACTTAATAAATCTATGAACCCGATAATGATTACAGTAACTAAGATTATTCTTTGCGTATCGCCTCAAAAACATTCGCAAAGAAACATTTAATTATTTGATTTAATTAATAATGTAAGTTTCTCTATCGAACTGATTTATTGTTCAGCTCTAAAATTGACCATCAAATGATATGTTGTACATTGATGGTTGGTTTTTTAGGAGGTGAGAATGTTAGTCATCAAGGATGATTAATAACTTATTAAAAAAGAGGGACGGATTGTGGCAAAGGAAGGAAAAAAGCCTCACCATGATGGATTATTCAAACATTTTTTAACACAGCCAGAAACAGCCAGAGAGTTTTTATCTCTCTATCTGCCTGAAGAAATCCGGTCATTATGTGATTTAACCACGCTGAAGCTGGAACCCGGTAGCTTTGTAGATAGACAGTTACGTCAGTTGCACAGTGATGTACTGTATTCTGTCGATACAAAACAAGATGTTGGTTATATTTATTGTCTTATTGAGCATCAATCCACGCCCGATCCACTGATGGCTTGGCGGTTAATGTATTATTCTATGTCAGCAATGGCTGCACACCTTAAAAAAGGACATACTGAACTTCCTTTGGTCGTGCCTTTGTTGTTTTATCATGGAGAGGTGAAACCTTACCCCTATTCAAATCGATGGCTGGATTGTTTTACGCTCTCTGAACAAGCCTCTCGTGTGTACAATCAGCCACTTCCGTTGGTGGATATAAGTGCGCTAAGCGACGAAGAGATCTTGACGCATAAGAGCATTGCCTTGATGGAGCTGGTACAAAAACATATCCGCTGCCGGGATATGCTGGTATGGGTTCCCCAACTGGTGGCACTTTTGAATGCTGGTTATAATACAGCCGAACAGCGCAATATTGTGTTACGCTATGTTTTGTCGAATGGGCATACACTGGATCTCTCCCAATTTGTCCATCACCTCATTGAACAATCTCCGGAGAATGAAACAATGTTGATGACTATTGCAGAACAGCTTGAACAAAAAGGCCGGGAGGAAGGTCGAAAAGAAGCTATGCTGGAAATGGCTCGCGCGTTATTGCGAAATGGCGTTAGCGTGGACATCATTGTCACCAGTACCGGACTGAGCCGGGATAAAATTGAAACGTTAACTCACTAATTCCCTCCTTCCCAATAGAAATGCCGAATCTTGAATATCGGCATTTTTTCCCTCTCTCACTGATCATAAATAATCTAAAGAATATAAAACGATCACCAAATATTCTTTTATATAATAAGAATAGATTGAAACCTTATTTCCATAAATAAGATGTTAGCGTATGGTTAAACAGCATTTAACGGTATTTTAGGGGCAATCGAACAATGAGCAAAATTTATGAAGATAATTCGTTTACTATTGGCCACACCCCGCTGGTACGCCTGAAACATTTCTCTGATGGCCGCATTTTGGGAAAAGTAGAATCCCGTAATCCCAGTTTCAGTGTAAAATGCCGCATTGGTGCCAACATGATTTGGGATGCAGAAAAACGCGGTATTTTAACCAAAGATAAAGAATTAATTGAGCCAACCAGTGGCAATACGGGTATCGCACTTGCCTACGTTGCAGCCGCCCGTGGTTATAAGCTGACATTAACCATGCCAGAAACCATGAGCCTTGAGCGTCGCAAATTGTTGAAAGCGTTGGGCGCTAATTTGGTACTGACTGAAGGCGCAAAAGGCATGAAAGGTGCCATTGATAAAGCCAACGAAATTCATGACAGCGATCCCGGCCGTTATATACTTCTGCAACAATTCAGCAATCCAGCAAATCCAGAGATCCACGAACAAACGACCGGCCCTGAAATTTGGGAAGATACTGACGGAAACGTCGATGTTTTTGTTGCTGGTGTCGGCACCGGCGGGACTATTACTGGTGTTGCCCGCTACCTGAAAAACACTCGCGGCAAACAAGTCACTATCGTTGCGGTAGAGCCAGAAGATTCACCTGTTATCAGTCAAAAATTGGCAGGCGAAGAACTTAAACCTGGCCCACATAAAATTCAGGGAATTGGTGCAGGCTTCATTCCTGATAACTTAGATTTAACATTAGTTGACCGCGTATTTAAAATCAGTAATGAAGAAGCCATTCAAACGGCACGCCAAGTTACTGAAAAAGAAGGTATTCTTGCGGGCATTTCTTCCGGTGCAGCCGTTGCCGCTGCCGTCAAATTATCGCAGGAAGATGAATACAAAGACAAAAATATCGTTGTTATTTTGCCTTCTTCCGCTGAACGTTATCTCAGTACTGCACTCTTTTCCGATTTATGATGCGTTCAAAAATCACCCAGAGTGATTTTTCATTATGATGTCAAAAAAGCGCCTTAAGGGTGCTTTTTTGTGCATCAGATCAAAGTTTAAAACTTTCTTAGATGATTTATTCAAGTAGCTTTAGTATTTAACCAGTAATTATTTTGATGCACGAAATTAATCTCCAAGCTGGAGCCTGAAGGGCTATTTCACTAAGCCATTACTCAGATAGTGTGTATTAACACCAAATCAACAATTGAATGCATCAAGTGTGTTAATTTTTTGATAACGATTAATATACCCCCCTGATAAATTTCAAGTGGTTATTTCAACGGAACAACGGCTTGAACTTTAAAGGGTATATCCTTTTTTCATTATCAATTTAACGATTGTACAAGCTAAAGCGAATTCAACTACACTGACTAGAATTCTCTTAGCTTTTCAACGATTATTTAAGTTATTGAGGAAATACTATGTTCCAGCAAGAAGTTACTATCACTGCACCAAATGGCCTTCACACTCGCCCTGCTGCACAATTCGTCAAAGAAGCAAAAGGTTTCTCTTCTGACATTACCCTGACTTCTGGAGGCAAATCTGCCAGTGCAAAAAGCCTGTTTAAATTGCAAACGCTGGGACTCACTCAAGGTACAGTCGTAACTATTGCTGCTGAAGGCGAAGATGAGCAACAAGCTGTTGAACATTTAATTAAACTGATGGGTGAGTTGGAATAACAGCCTGTTTAATAAAGCCAACTTATTTCATTCAGTTCATCCCCGGAGCAATAAAATCCGGGGATATGTAGAGCCTCTCCCTTCGAAGGCGCAATGAAAAGTAATCACCCGCAGTTAAGGTCACAGAGTATGATTTCAGGTATCTTAGTATCACCAGGTATTGCTTTCGGTAAGGCACTATTGCTGAAAGAAGACCCCATCATTATTAATCAGAAAAAAATCACTCCTGAACAAGTCGAACCAGAAATTTCCCGCTTTAAGCAAGGCCGCGATAAATCCTCCGCACAATTAGAAATCATCAGACAAACAGCCGAAAAAAATTTGGGTGCTGAAAAAGCCGAAATCTTCGAAGGTCACATAATGTTGCTGGAAGATGAGGAGCTGGAGCAGGAAATTATTACCCTGATTAAGAAAAATCTGGCAACTGCGGATTCCGCTGTTCACTCCGTCATTGAAGATCAAGCCAAGGCTCTGGAAGAACTGGATGATGAATATTTGAAAGAGCGGGCTGCTGATGTGCGTGATATCGGCAAGCGTTTACTGAAAAATATTCTGGGCATGCCAATTATTGATCTGGGCTCTATTGAAGAAGAAGCCATTCTGGTTGCCAACGATCTGACCCCGTCAGAAACCGCGCAACTGAATCTGGATAAAGTTCTGGGCTTCATCACAGATTTGGGTGGCCGTACTTCCCATACGTCTATCATGGCCCGTTCGCTGGAATTGCCGGCGATTGTTGGTACAACCAACGCAACCAAACAAATTCAAAATGGCAGCTATCTGATTCTGGATGCGGTCAATAATCATATTTATGTCGATCCATCTGATAGCGAAATCGAGCGGCTGAAAGCAGCTAAAAACGAATACCTAACAGAAAAAGCTGAGCTGGCGAAGCTGAAAGATTTACCTGCTATCACCTTGGATGGTCACCAAGTTGAAGTTTGTGCCAATATCGGTACAGTCCGTGATGTCGCAGGCGCAGAGCGCAATGGTGCAGAAGGCGTTGGCTTATACCGCACTGAATTCCTGTTTATGGATCGTGACGCCTTGCCAACTGAAGACGAACAATTCGAGGCTTACAAGGCCGTAGCAGAAGCCGTTGGCAACCAGGCGATTATTATTCGTACCATGGACATCGGAGGGGACAAAGACCTGCCTTACATGAATTTGCCAAAAGAGGAAAACCCGTTCCTTGGTTGGCGCGCAATCCGCATCTGCCTCTCCCGTAAAGATATTTTACATTCTCAATTGCGGGCTATTTTGAGGGCTTCTGCATTTGGTAAATTACGTATCATGTTCCCTATGATCATTTCAGTTGAAGAAATACGGGAGCTGAAAGCCGAAATTGCGTTACTGAAAACGCAGTTACGCAATGAAAACCAAGCATTTGATGAAACAATTGAAGTTGGCATTATGGTGGAAACACCTGCCGCTGCAACCATTGCTCACCATCTTGCAAAAGAAGTTGACTTTTTTAGTATTGGGACGAACGATCTAACTCAGTATACTCTTGCGGTAGACCGTGGTAATGAGCTAATTTCTCATCTTTATAACCCTATGTCACCTGCCGTGTTAAACTTAATCAAGCAAGTGATTGATGCTTCACACGCAGAAGGTAAATGGACGGGCATGTGTGGTGAACTTGCGGGTGATGAACGCGCTACACTACTGCTTTTAGGCATGGGATTGGATGAATTCAGCATGAGTGCAATATCAATTCCGCGTATCAAAAAAATCATCCGTAATACAAACTACGGTGATGCAAAAGCACTGGCGGAACAAGCTTTAACTCAGCCAACAGCACAGGAATTGATGGAGTTGGTTGATACGTTTACCAGAGAAAAAACCCTCTGCTAAACGAAGCACATTAACCAGAACACGGTCCCATTAAACAATTAGGAGAATATTCATGGGTCTGCTTGATAAATTGAAATCTCTGGTTTCAGACGATAAAAAAAACAGTGGCAGTATTGAAATTATCGCCCCATTATCCGGTGAAATAGTCAACATTGAAGATGTGCCAGATGTTGTCTTTGCCGAAAAGATTGTTGGTGATGGCATTGCGATTAAACCCGCCGGCAATAAAATTGTTGCTCCTGTTGACGGCACCATTGGTAAAATTTTCGAAACTAACCATGCGTTTTCTATCGAATCTGATAGTGGCATTGAACTATTCGTCCATTTTGGTATTGATACCGTTGAACTGAAAGGTGAAGGCTTCAAGCGCATCGCCGAAGAAGGTCAGCGGGTACAAAAAGGCGACTTGGTTTTAGAGTTTGATTTGGCATTTCTGGAGGAAAGGGCTAAATCAACCCTGACTCCTGTTGTTATTTCTAACATGGATGAAATCAAAGAGTTATCCAAAGTCAATGGATCTGTCGTCGTGGGTGAATCTGTTATTATGCGCATCAAAAAATAACAGTTCATCTTAAAGCTAAGTCAGCGATTCATATATCGCTGCTGCTTTATCTTTTATAAATTTCGAGTTGCGTCGAGGTAACGAGAGAGTGAACCCCGGGAGTATGAATAACCGTATGTTGATAAAAACGGTGACCGGGGTGAACGAATACAGCCAACAAAGATGCAACTTGAAAAACCATAGATATATTCATTTATTTGTTTATTCAGCCTGATATCCTTTTATTTTATCTTACGGCCATGTGGCTGCACTTTAATTGAACATTTATATTGATCATAATAACTTTTATTTATCATAGAATTAGATCACAGAACCTAAACATATTCACGATTAAAATAACCGTTTCATGTTTCTACATTGACTTTTCTTATTTGTTTGCTTAGCTTAAAAAGCAAACCACTTTTAAAAGACACTCTCTATCATGTTATACATCTTATTCAAGAGTTTTATCAGATGACTATGCTCCGCGCATGTTTCACGATGAAGTGATGCTCGGAGTTAAGTGATCCAATCTTCATCAAATACATAATATTGCTCTCAGAGCAGGCTTATACCTCATAAATTTCAGGTTGCATTCCGGCGGCAAAAAAAGCCTCCGATAAAAAAGCAACGTGAAAGGCTGCGGGTGGCTTTCAGAGCGTTGTATTTGATAACAAGAATAGAGAGCTGGCCGGTGCTGATCTTCCATCACCGGCCTTTTTATATCTGAAATTCAGATACCCCATTTCTTATACACAATGGATTTCAAGTTGCATCGCGGCGGCAAGAGAGAGGCAGCTTGAAAGACGACGTGTATATTATTAAGACGAGGGGCCGGTATTTATATCGGCCCCTCTTTTTTTGGGATAAATATAATGAGTCTTTTATTTGTTAAAGCCCTGAATTATCAATTGCCAGACAAATGGTTATATCGTGATGCGAATTTCACTCTTAACCCTAAAGAACATATCGGGATCACAGGCAAAAACGGAGCGGGGAAAACCACGTTACTTCGTTTGCTGCAAAATGAAATTACGCCAGATTCTGGTGAAATCTGCTGGCAGCCAAACATCAAAATTGGCTATCTAGACCAACATACCCATATCGATCATCACTTATCGATTCGGGATTATCTCAACACCGCATTCCAAGCCTTATTCGATGCAGAACGTGCCATGATAGAAATTTATGAATCACCAGAAAAAAGCATGGACGAGAGTTACTTAAAGCAGGCCGCTGAATGGCAAACCTTACTGGAAAAACACCAATTCTACAGTTTGGCGCACCGTATTGAGCAAGTTGCCTTTGGCTTGGGATTAGATGTATATGGATTAGACACCCCGATTGGGAACCTGAGTGGTGGTCAGCGTCACAAAGTCATGCTGGCTAAATTGCTGCTGGATGAAGTCTCGGTTTTGTTACTGGATGAACCCACTAACTACCTTGATGCAATGCATATCGAATGGCTGACAAATTATTTACGGACTTATTCAGGCGCATTTCTGGTGATTTCTCATGATGTCGCCTTCTTAGATCAAATTACTCACGGTATTTGCGATATCGAACATTGCAGCATAAAGAAATACAAGGGCAATTACAGTAAAGCGATGGCACAGAAAGCGTTAGAGCAGAAAAATGTCGTGAATGCCTTTGATGCTCAGCAAAAAGAGATTGCCAAGCTAAAAGCATTTATCAGCAAAAACAGCGCAGGAGTGAAAGCCAAGAGTGCCAATAGCCGCAAGAAACAGTTGGCAAAAATTGAGCGAATAGAAAAACCACAAGATGATGTGGCTATTTCCATTCAATTTGCGTCATTGCCGCTTAATGCCCAGAAAATAATTAACGCTCATGGATTGCTTATCGGCTATCAAACCCCGCTGTTGCCTGCATTTAACTTGCATTTACAACGAGGGGAAAAAGTCGTGATTGCAGGTTTTAACGGCTTAGGTAAATCAACGCTGCTGAAAACGTTGTTAGGCCAGTTAACGCCATTGTCAGGAAATATTGAGTTAGCTCTGGGGATTAAATGGGGTTACTTTGCCCAAGATTTGCACTGGGAATATCCGGAAAGCACACCGATTCAGATGGTGCGTTCCTCCAACGCGTCACTGAATGATAAAACCGCCCGGCAGCAATTATCCCGGTTTCACTTATCGGGCAAAAAGATGGAACAGTCGCTGTTACAACTGAGCGGCGGTGAACAAACCAAAGTGAAATTGGCGATGATAGCCGCGTCTCCAAGCAATGTGCTGATTTTGGATGAACCGACAACACACTTGGATACCACCATGAAGGCGGCCCTGAAAGAAGCGTTGATTGCCTATTCAGGAACGGTTGTCTTGGTATGTCATGAGGCGGATTTTGTAGAAGGCTGGCCGGATAAAGTGATAGATATGAGTAAATTAGGTTCCTATGACACTGTTCGGTCATAAGAGATGACTTTCTTATTTAATGAAATGATTCGCCACACCAGAGATAAATAGCAGTAATGGCTGTTTGAATACAGGAATAGAGAAATAGAAAAATAGAGGTGGGACCGCGGTCCCACCTCTTTCATCAATAGTTGCACTGCCTGCACCAATAACACAAATCTGCTGGGCTGCTTTAACGCAATGCAACTTCTCAACATTTAATAGGTGTAAAATCCCTTGCCGGATTTGCGCCCCAAATGCCCCGCATCAACCATTGTTCGCATCATTGGACAGACCCGATACTTTGAGTCCTGAAACATCAGATAAAGCACATCAAGGGAATTAACCACCGTATCAATGCCGATTAAATCCGCCGTCTCCAGCGGCCCCATTTTATGGCCGAAGCACCCTTTGAATATCGCATCCACATCTTCAGGCAGGGCTACACCATCCTGCACCGTGAAAGCAGCCTCATTCATAAATAAATGGGAAATCCGGTTAGAAACAAAGCCGGGGCCATCTTTCACCACAACGGCATTTTTACCCAATATGGACAACAGCTCCAAACAACGCTCTTGAGTTTGCTCAGACGTATTCAGGCCGATAATGACCTCCACCGTCGGTTTCAAATAAACCGGATTCATAAAATGCACCCCAATGACCTGAGACGGAGAGCGGTGGAACGAGCCCAGTTTAGTGATGGGAATACAAGAAGTGTTTGCGGCCAATACCGCATCGGGCGCAATGAATTCCGCCATCCGCGCATAGAGTGCCTGTTTTAGCTCAATATTCTCAGTGATATTTTCCACGATCAACTCACAATCGGATATCGCCTGCAAATCTTGCTGCCAAACGATGTTTTGCAGAATCATCTCAGCCGTTTTTCCTTTGGCGAGCGGACTGAACAATGGCGCATAACTTGCGGTTTCCATAATGCGCGCCTTGCTTTGCTCACAGGAAAGCACATCTTTTTCGATAACAACCACATCATGCCCGCGCAAGGCACAATCGAAGGCCAGGCTGGAGCCAATATTGCCCCCACCCACTACAGCTATTTTCAGTTTTGACATAGTGACTATTTTCTTATTTGAGTATTAGTGGTTGTTAATATCCACCCTCGTCTGCGCTATTGCATTATTGGCAATAACGTGAAATTTATCGGGTAGATATCGGATGAATGTCCAGTTGCCGTCATGAACGCGGCAACTGGTAAAATGAAAGGAAAGATTTCAAACTAATTGATTAAAACTGGCTGACTGAATATCAAACACTATTCAGTTTTTCGAATCCGGGGAAACCAGCTCCCATTTGCCAAACAATGTTAACCCCGAGGCTTTCGCCAACGCCACTGATGCGGAATTATCAAGCTGGCACCGGTATTGGGGCTCATATCCCTGAGAATAGGCGAATTTACTGATCGTGCGTACCACCTTACTGGCGTGGCCCTTGCACCGGAAAGATGCCTGAGTCAGTACACCGAGATCGGCGATTTTCGCATTATCCCAAGGGTACATGCTGGCAGCACAAACCAACCTACCTTGATCAAATGAGCCGAACACCGCCCAATGATCCAATTCCACATACGCATCATCCAGATCTTGTTCTGAAACAGCTGATTGGAAATCAGCGAAAACTTTCTCGTCTCCCCCTTCTTCCAGCTTACGCAGATCACCGTCCAGCTTCTCTTGCAGCAAGATGTTTTTTTCTGCTTCAGAGAAGTAAAAAATATAATCGGCTCCGTGCAGCGTAATTTCTGCCTCGCTCAGTTTCTGGCGGAAAATCGACTCAGACATCGTTTCCTGATGATACAGCCCTGCTTTTTCGGCCATTTCCGGCGTCATAACCGTCAATACCCGGCCATCCGTTGTTTCCAGAACCATAAGCCGATCACTTTCTTCCAGATTGGCGTTAGTGGCGATAGTGAGCACATCATCACTATAAATAACGTCCCCATTTAACAAGGGAGCTTGCCAAAAATCCGTTATCGTTGTTGAAAATAAAGACATACTTCTTACTCGCTTTAGGTGAAATATACCCTTCGTCTTTCAAGTTGCCACTTTATTGGCGGTAATGAACTTGAAACCCATTGGGCACAGATATCCAAAAAAGATTGCGTCTCCGGTACAGTCCGCACCATTTACGTTTACTGTTCATGAAGGCGCAATAAGTCATTATCCATCAATGCATCGGATTCAAATCCATGCACAAGACGGATAATCAGATTGTTCATTTCCCATTCAGAAGTCAAATGATCATTAATAATGAAACAGTCGTTAATCATTACGCCATGTCAGGAAGGATATTGCGCTGATAAATACGTTCGAACTCAGGAACAGCCGCAATCGGGGCATTGGCTATCCAACCGTGCCCCCGTTGTCTTTTGAAATTAAAATAATCCCGGTATTCCGCATTGGTAAGAAAATTATACGTTAACGAAATACTGGGCGATAAAGTATGTACTTCATGGGACAACCCTTTCGGGATCAACATAATCTCACCCGGCAACAAATCAAATTGCCAGATACGATCATTCTGGCGGGCAGATTGATGCATGGCAGCTTGGTCAGCCGGGGGCGATAAATCAGCGCGCCCTTCTGCGGTATTCCTGACCACATCTTCCAGTGATTCAGAAAAAATCCAGCCCGCTTTTCGACCAACCACTTGGCACAGCACAGCATTCGTTCTCATGCCATCGACATGCAAGCGGGTACATGCGCCCGGCGCGGAGAAATAAAGCCCCCAATCCTGACACATACGTTGATTGGGATGAAGGGAGCCAACCTGAACCCAAGGGATCTTATAGCCACTTTCGGGCAGGAAATAAGGCCGTTGCCAATGATCCTGAATACGCTGGAACGCCAGAAAGCTGAATGAATCCGTTTTTACCCGGTGGCCCAATCCCCACGTGAATAACAGATGCTTAAAGAATGAATCATAGGTATAGCGGAGATAATCCAGATCATTGCCCATTTCCCCCAATTCAACGGCAGGCAACGAAGCAATTTCCTGTAAATAAGTACGCAACTCAACGTTGCTTTTTGGTTTAAAGCCCGCATCTTGCAACTGTACGGACATGTTCCCGAACTCCTTGGCAAAGTAATCAAAACTCCAGATTTGTCTCGCCTGCCAATCCTTCAAGCCATCCGCCACAATCACGGGTTCTTTTTTCATCAAATAACGTTCACTGAACTCAGCAACCGAGATCCCCGTGACTTTCTCCACTGTTTGGTATTCCGCTGATTCTAGGCGTACCAATGCATCACGGCTTTCCTTCTCTCGCTCTATTTTTTTACTGCGCCGATAAATGCTGACTTCTTCGTGAGCCCACATTGCAATATCACCGAGCGCATTCCAGGTTGTGCCGAAAAAACTCATTTTTTCCCCCTAAAAATTAAACTCTGAATCGACATCCTGATCACTGATCTGAGCGGATGCCATTGATGCATAGCCATCATGGAGATTTGTCAGCAGTTCCTGTATTTCCGTATCAGGATCTGCAATGACTTCATCTATCAACGTAAAGAAGTAATCAAATACTGCCGCCACCGTTTCTTCACTGAACATATGCCGGCGGAACTGAATTGCGCAATCAAACGCGTTTTGGGTTTCAGACACATCCATCGCCAAGTCGAATTTAACGGCCTCCAGTGTCAATTCAATCCGCGAAAATGCATCTCCCTCCTCAAGCTCACCCGCCCCATTCAGGCTCAATGGCAGATAGCCGAATATCACATCAAACAGCGGATGTTTCCCCTGACGGCTCTGGAAGTCACTCTCAGCACTGAGATCTTCCAGCAATGCACTCATCGGATAGGTTTGGTAAGGCACACTTTCAGCCCACTGAGCATTCAGCTCCAGCAAATAATCCGCCATTGAAGCCTCGGCTTCTGGTTCCATTTTCAAAGCCAGCATGTTGACGAGATAACCAACCAGTGCCAGCTCTTCCGGCTGCATGCGCCCTGTTACCGGTACACCGAGCAAGAAAGAATCCGTTCGGGCAATTTTCGCCATCAAGACGCCAAATACCCCAAGGAAAAAGATAAACGCAGAGATCCCAAGCTCATCACAAAGTTGTTTTACCTGTGCACTGGTTTGCAATGGAAGGCGTTTATCCACCGTGATCCCGTGATGATTTTCGGCATCGTTACGCCAATCCCAGTAATAACCGTCCACCACCGGCAATGACAAGTGTGCAGGCAGAGGCAGCAAATTGGCGAGCCAGTAGGCTTTATCTTTCCGTACCTTGTCCTCATTTTCGAATTCCTGCCTGTAGCGCCGATAGGCAGCGAAACTATATTCGGTCGCAGGAAGTGTCTGCCCCTGCAATAATCGTTGAAAATCATCAGTCAAAATCCCGAGAGATACGGCGTCACAGACTATGTGATGGACAACAATCAAGACTTGATGGAATGGCACTGAATCCGATCCGGCGATAATCAGGGCGCGTAGAGGCAAGTCGTTATGCAGGTCAAAAGGCATATTGGCGAACTGTTCGAAACGGGCTAAGTTCCCTTTCTCCGTTTCCTCCACGTCAAGCACCGATACATTCACTTTGGCGCCCAGCTGAGGCAGCATCATCAAATCAGCGCCCTGCCTTTCAAACAGGCACTTCAATACCGGATGCCTGTCAGCCACCCGTTCGATGGCCTCAGCAATGACAGCCGGGCTGAATGAAAGCGGGCACCGAAACGCGATTGGCATGTTATAGCCGCCATTGGCAAATGTTGTTTGGTGGATATACAGCAATTCCTGATCTGTGCTGGCGACAATCGGCCCGGACAAATCAACGGTCGGTAAAACCGGATGGAAAGTGCTCTGTTCGCAGGAAAACTGCCGTTCAATCTCACGAATGGTAGGTTGGGCAAAAAAGTCCTGAATGGCAACGCGCTTGCCGAGTGTTTTATACACTTTTTCTGCCATCACGATAGTTTTCAGACTATCCCCTCCCAGCTCCATAAATTTGTCATCAATCCCCATGTTATCTACGCCGAGGATGTGGCTCCAAATTGCGGCGATCTCCTTTTGCATCTCACTGGCTACCGGCTGATAAACAGAAGTCAGTGTGTCTGGTCTGGGCTTCAATTTGATGCGGCTGACCGTTTGCGGCTTGCTTCCGCCATTGGCTGCCCGCCTGCCTCCCCAAGCATACAATCTGTCCATAAATTGCCCTGCCGAGAATATCTTCTGATTCTCACTGTCGTATTCACGCAAGCTGCGCTCGAACAGGGCGGGAAACTCCACAGCGGAAAGTGCAACTTCATTTGCTCCCCAAGTGACTTCATTCTTTCGGTGTTCCCCGTCAAAATGAATCGTTTCCCAGTTCACCACAATCCAGCGGGGGCTTTGCGAACGCTGGTTCTGCCTCCGTGCCCAGCCATCCAGAAACAGGTTCGCTGTGGCGTAGGGGGCATGTGCAATCCCGCCAAAAAATGCCGACATCGAAGAAGTAACAAAGCAATATTCCACTGGATTGTGTTCAAAAATCGGGTGATCAAAAACCTTGGCAAGCACTTCCGCTACTTGCGCTTTCGGTTTGAGCTGCGCGTGGTAGTGATCCGCATTGAGTTGTACCAAGGGTGAAAACGAATCGCCATCCGTCACCCCTGCGGCATGAATAACCGTGTGAATATGCCCAAAACGCTGGTGAATAGACTCAAACAATGCCAGTGCTTCCGCCTCGGTTTCCAGTGCATAGGGAAAAATTTCCACTGCACTGGCACCCGCCGCCTTCAGCTCTGCCTGCAAGTGTTGCATCGCCGGGGTTTCTGCCGCCTGACGGCTGACCAGTGCCAAGCGCCCCTGAAAACGTTGTGCTATCACCTGCGCCATCGCTCTGCCCATTCGGCCGCCCGCGCCAGTGATGACATACGTTTTCCCCATGAAATGGGATTCATCCACCACCTCGTTTTCTTCAACATCGGGGCAGCGGAAATCTTCCACAAACAGCCCTTCAGCATTCAGCTTAAGCGGGCCATGCAGTGACGTTTGCAACAGTCTGGTCAATGAATCCGACAGCCAATGTGCATTGGGAGCCGATGCGTTTACCTGCTGTAAATTCTGCAAATACAGAAACGCACAAGTGATGCCGGGGATCTCTTGCGGCATGACCAGCGCCAATGCCTTAAGAGCCGCTTCCGTCAGGGAGGATTCTGCTAAGTAGCCGTTATCTTTGATTGTGTCCGGCAAAACTAAATAGATATGCACGGAGGTAAATGCAGAAAAATCTGTCTCCGCCAGCGCCTTGCCCCATTCAGATAACATGTGCAACGAATCCGCCGCAAACGAAAAACCATTCGGCGCAAATGCAAGTGACAGCACTAGAGAGGAATCCCTTGGCTGCCCACCGGACAGGTTTGTCAGTGCGTTTCGGATTTGCAGCGGACACAGCATATTCAGGCTGGTGACTTCAACCTGATTGTTATCGACCCAATCATTTGATAGTTCAGCCAAAGATTGAGCCATCAGCAAAACAGCACGGGGACAATGCTCGTGTTGTGTCATTTTCGGCAGGCGGACAGGTTTCCAGAATGGCAGCAATAAACCCGGTGCATTTTTAGATAAGTTCTTGCCTTCCGGGGCAGCAAGGAGATTGGCAATTTGCCGCCAGGTTTTGTCTGTAATATGCCCCGTGCCATGTTCTTCACGCAGAAAAGCATATCCGGGCACATCCATGAGAGGCTGCCCTTGGTAGACAACTGACAGCGCCTGTGTAGGTTCTTTGGTCTGGCCGGAAATCCAATCGGTGATAGCCTGCTGAACACCGACTTCTTGTTGAGAACCAAGCTGTAAAAAATCAAGGCTCAACGCCAAAACATCCCCTTCCTCCCCCATTTCCAGATAGGTTTTAATTTGCTGTATCAGGGTAAATTTCGAGTCAGCCACAAACATCACCCGACATGGGAAGCTATGCCGTTTGCTCAGGGTGTGGGATAACGCAGGCAAATCCAGATCGGTCTGTACCACCAGCCACTGGGAGATTGATTCTAATTGCTGTGCCAGTGAAACTTTATTTTTCGCGGAAAATGGGAAAAAGCAGATTGCGGCGGATTTTTCCCCGTTCCCCGTCACCGTATCATCCATATTAAGAGGTGCATTTTCCAAAGAGGCATTGGCGTTCGGAGAAATAGCGTTCGGAGAAATATATTGTTGCAGCACCACATGCGCATTGGTTCCCCCTATACCAAAACTACTGACTCCGCCCGTTCTTAATTTCCCGGCTTGTGGTAACCACGGTTCAGCTTGCGTGTTGATATAAAACGGGGATTGTTCAAATGCCAACTGCGAATTAGGTTGCCGGAAGTGCAGTGTCGGCGGAATGATGCCATGTCGGAGCGCCAGTACCATTTTGATAAAACCCGCAATGCCGGCGGCTGAATCCAAGTGCCCGATATTGGTTTTTACGGCTCCCAAAGCGCATTGGTTTAATGCCCCTGCGTTTTTATCGGCCGTTCTTCCTTCACTGAAAACCTCACGCAACGCCATGAATTCAATGCTGTCACCCAATGCTGTCGCCGTTCCATGACATTCAATAAAATCCAAATCCGCGGCATCCAGTTCCGCCATCTGCAAGGCAGAACGGATCACTTCCGCCTGCCCCTTAACACTCGGTGCGGTATAACCAACCTTGCGGGCACCATCATTGTTGATGGCAGAACCTTTCAGGATCGCCCAAATGGGATCATTATCGGCAATCGCATCCCCCGCCCGACGCAACACGACCGCCCCCAAGCCACTCCCGAATACACTGCCAGTGGCATCCTGATCAAATGCCCGGGTCTGACCATCTTTTGAGAACAACATGCCATCCTGATAAAGATGACCATTTTGTTGCGGCAGCAATAGGCTGACACCTCCTGCGACCGCAAAATCACATTCACCGCTGAGCAGGCTTTGCACGGCCTGATGCACACTGACCAAGCTGGTCGAGCATGCTGTCTGGAGCGTAAAGCTGGGGCCTTCCAATCCCAGTTTCCAAGAGATCAGCGTACTCATGGCATCTTTATTGGCTAATTGCGAAGCCAAAAAACCACCGACATTTTCAACCTGTTCAGACAGCATCGCCTGCATTGTCCATTGCACGGTACTGCGGGCGCCCAAGAACAGCCCGATATTGCGCCCCCGTTTATCCGGATCAATACCGGCATTTTCCAATGCATGCCAGACACACTGCATCATCAAACGGGTTTGTGGATCTAAAAGCGCGGCTTCTGCCTGACTGTAACCAAAGAACTCGACGTCAAAATAATTCGCCCCAGCCAGCACGCCATTGACCGGAACAAAATCGATATTGCGTATCTTGCTGATATCATGCCCTGCCTGAACCAGCTCCTCTTCCGTAAAGCGTGAAATCCCCTCCTCGCCCATCAATAAATTCCGCCAAAACTCGTTGCTGTCTTCAGCCCCCGGAAAACGACCTGACAACCCAACCACAGCGATATCCAAATCTTCTCTTATTTCTGTACTCATGATCCCTTACCTTGTTTTAAGTCTGTACCATCAGTTATCTAAAATTGTCAGGTGATAATTGCTTAATGAACTCAGCGTGACTGCCGCGGCAACGATGGACAGCACAATGAGCTGAGCTATGTTCTTCCAGTTGCTGCATCAGCCCGGCAACACCTTCGGCGTCTGCGTCCTCAGAAAAAAACATCTCAACGGGAATAACGGGAATAGCATTCAATGACAGAGCAAGTATTCGCTCATAGAAAGTTTGGCTTGTCAGAATCTGATGCTGTAGCCAATAGTGATGCCATTCTTGGTAGAGAGCCGGGGATACCTGCCGTAATGCCCCGGCATCGATATCGGCCTCTATTTCACGGGTTCCGGCCTGCTGGTTCATCTCACGGAATACCTGCATAAAATCCGCATACAGTGCATCGCCGTTAAAGACATCGGTTTTCAGATTCGGATCGAAAAACACCAGTTTATCGATTCGCGTCAACAAATCGCCTTGCACCAAAGACATCGGTGACAGCAATGCAGCCAGCATCTCAGCCCCGAGGGAATAGCCTCCCAACCAAAGGGGCCGTGACGGAGAATTTTCCTGCGCTTTAAGATGTGACACCAAGGTATCCAACAACATCTCGCTGAACGCCGTTTCAGACATGTTTTCAGTGGCAGCCGGCTGGGCTGTCAACACAGAAACAGTGACCCGGCCAGCCAAATTATTCGCCAATACCTGCAATTCAACCAATCCCCCTAACGCGGGCGGCAGTAACAGCAGTTTGGGAAGGGCCGGATCATCCACGTTCAGGCAGCGTTCTTTCAGGCAGGCATCAGCGTTTCCCGCCGGATTCTGCCGTGCTTGGATTAACGACCACTGTTCGCCAATGGTCGCATTGCGGAATACATCGACCGGGCTGAACATAACATCGAACAACGTTTCCAGCTGGCTGGCCAGACGAACGGCACTCAGGGATGAACCCGATATCAGGAAGAAATCAGAATTCAGTGTCAATGCCCCTTTGTAGCCCAGACATTTTTTCCAGCAATCCATCAGTTTTTGCAGAATTTCATCTGCTGCCGGATCTTGTTCCCCCAGCATTTGCTGCTCGCTTTCCAGCCATTGATGAAACAAGGCCACAATCTTCTGCCTGTCCATCTTGCCGATATCCGTACGGGGTAAATTTGCTACCGAGAAGATTGCCGATGGCAGGTGAGAACGCGGATAGTGACGGGCCAAATATTGTTGCAGACCCGATTGCATATGTTCCTGCCCCGCGTTGTCTTTACCTTCAATCGCCAGCACCAAACAGGCTTCAGGTGTTCCGGCAAATGCCACCGCTGCCCCCGCGGCAATAACGCCCGGATACTGTCTGGCCCGATTCTCCAGTTCACCCAAGCCAATAAAGTTACCGCGAACTTTACAGCTATCATCCATGCGCCCCTTGAGATAAAACAGACCATTTTTGTCCGCCATCGCCAAGTCACCGGTACGGAAGAACAAACCCTGCTCATCCTTACCAAATTTACTGGCGGTCAGAATCGGATCTTGCAGATAGCCATGATGTTCAAAATCGCCATAGATAACCAGTTCTCCCCACTGACCGGCACGGAGCCGGATGCCATTTTTATCTACAATGGCAAACGCAACGTGTTCAAAGGGCATTCCAATGGACAGTGCCGTATCAGAAGCCAGCTGGGCGCAATCGATCATGGAAACAGCAATGCAGGTTTCTGTCGGGCCATAACTGTTCCAAATCTGTGTTCTGCCGAGCAATTGGTCGATATCCCCGGCAACCAAGAAATCGCCACCACTGATACACACCTTGGGCAATGGCGCCAGATCTGGCATACGGTTCCACGCGGAGAAAAGCGCCGGAGCCGCAGAGATGACATCCGGACGGTAACGACGCAAAAATGCATTCGCCTTGCGCTCATCCAATAGGCTGTAGCGATCGGCAACGACACTCGTTCCCTGCAATGCCCAAGCCAACAGGATCTCTTCAATGTGACCGTCAAAACTGGGAGAGAACTGCTGGACGATACGCACTCCTTGCGATGAATTTGTCTGCAATGCATCATTCAACGCCAGTCTATTAATCAGGGAATCGACATACTGCGCGGCGGTATTTGCCGTGACGCAAATGCCTTTCGGTCGCCCGGTTGTACCGGAGCTGTACAATATCCATGCAATGGGATTGTCATCACAGGATTTGATGCTGTGAAAATCGCGCCAATCCATCGTTACCGTTCCGGCTCCAGCGCTGATATTCATATTCACCACCAAATCCGGTTCTGCATGGCGAATAACTTCTTTGATACGCTCTTCCGGAGTATCAATTTCCAACGCCAGATAAGTTGTATGCGTCAACAGACAGGCAGCCAAAAACGCCTGCATTTGGCTGCCTGACCAACCAAGAATGAGGGCCTTGCGTATTGAGGCGGTGTTCAGCATCTGGGCATAGGAGGCAGTTAATTCAGCAAACGCTTCCCAAGTAACAACATCCTCATTGTCAATCACGGCCGGGCGTTCGCCCAGTGTCCGGAATGCAGTCAGCAACATGGCATCGATAGGAGTATAGGAAGCACGCCGTTGTACCGGACGAAACGCTTTCTGATCTTCTGCATCAGGCGCAATCAATGCATTGACCTGCAACACCGAAGGAGAGTGATGCAAAATTTGCTGCAAAATAGCCTGATAACTGCTTGCCATCGCGGACAATTGCGAGGCAGAGAAGACATCAGATTGCGATTCCAGCACTAAGCGGCAACTGTGTTCAGAATGAATGACGGAAAGATTGAGCGGGCCGTGGGTTTCTTTCGACAAATCGTCCTCCTCCAGCTCCGCGTATAATCCTGTGCCCATCTCATCGGCGACATCCATATAGACATAAGACACATTCAGCAACGGATTACTGCCGAACACGCGTGGATCACTGTCCAGCAATGAGAAGGCTTCTTCAACCGGGTAAAACAGGTATTCTGCGGATTGCCACTGCTCATCCTTCAACTGTTTGGCATATTGCGCAAAAGAACCGGCAGCTTTATCAAAACGAAAAGCACAGGGAGAGAGGGATACGAACATGCCAACCGTATCCAGTGCATGTTTCGGGCGCAATGCGTTGGCGATGGAGATTGAGAACACATCGCTGTTCCCCTCACGGGCAACAGTCAGCCCCCATACCGACAGGAAAAACATGGCAGGAGTGATATTTAATGTGCGGCACAGCCGTTGTACTGCGTCTTTGTCCTCTGCCGACAAATCCCAAGACATCAGCCCCGTATTCCAGCCGGCTTCTACCGCCCCATGTCCGAATGGGTCAAACTCCAGCCCTGCCATATAATCTTTCCAGAACGCCTCAGCCTGCTCCCAGATGGGATGCTTGCGGGCTTCAATCAGTGTCGCGGCATAGTGTCTATAGCTCAGGGCTACGGGTGGAAGCGGAATTTGCTTCAACGCGTGTTCAAATTCCTTCAGAAGAATTTCCAGTGAAGGCTTATCCACCAAGATATGGTGAATTTGCAACTGCAAGCAGGCTTGCTGTGTCTGCACATCCTGCAAATGCCCTCTCAGCAGCGGGCCGTTCTCCAGATCGAAAGGCTGCGTCTGCACTTGCTGCCACTGCTTCAAATCATCAAACAGTACCTGTTCCACTTTCAGTGATGGCAATATGTCCGCATAGGGGATACCGTCATCATTGATGCGATATCGGCTCCGCAAAATATCATGGCGATCCAATAACATCTGCAATGCTTGTTTTGCCGTATCCGTAGAGATGTCATCAGGCAGGGGAATATCCAACGGTAAAATAAAAACCCGCGATTCCGGATTCAGCCGATACTGTGCATAAAGGCGAGCTTCCTGAGCTGACAGCACCCCACGTCCGTCAGCCGGCATCGCAGAAGGTATTTCCAGCAAACGCCAGAAATCATTCACCTGCGCTTTTTCATCGCCGGCGTTATTCCCATCGATAAGTTCCGCCAGCATTTCTATCGTGTCGTTTTTGAAAAATTCCGGCAACGTTATCGGCAAGCCAAAGTGTTGCTGAATATCAACCAATGCCTTAACTGCCCGCAACGAATGACCGCCCTGAGAGAAAAAACTCTTCTTCACCGACAGCGCTTCAACCTCCAGCTCCAAATGCCGCCCCCAGCAAGCCGCCAGCCATGTTTGCGTAGCCCCAATCGGGCGGGCATTTTCATCGGGTGCCATTGCACCAAGCTGTTGTTTCAGCGTTTGCCTGTCCACTTTTCCCGTGCTCGTCAACGGCAATTCCGCTATCAGAACAATCTGGCCCGGCACCATATAAGCAGGCATCCGCGCCAGCAGTGCCTCCCTGATACGCTGCTCTGTCACCGACGGCTCCGCCGGAACAATAAAGGCACCCAGCAGTGCGTGTCCCCGTTTATCTACCAGACTTATCACCGCCGCTTCGGACACTATCGGCAGTTCCAGCACATTTTTTTCGACCGCATCCAACTCAATGCGAAAACCGTTTACTTTTAGCTGGCGATCGCGCCGTCCGAGAATTTCGATTTCACCCTGAGCATTCCAGCAGCAAAGATCCCCGCTGCGATAATACCTTCCCTTTAGCCACGCTGTGTTCAGGTTGATAAACGCCTGTTCTGTCAAATCGGGGCGATTAAAGTACCCCGTGCCGACACCCACACCACCTATCAGCAATTCCCCCGGCACCCCGACGGGGCAAAGCGCCAGTGTATCGGGAAATACCACGGCACACTGGCAGCCGCCGAATGGTTTGCCGATAGTGATTTTTTGATCACTGCGCCCGATGGGTAAATAGGTCGTGAGAACCCCCGTTTCACTCGGGCCATAGACGTTAAATAATTGGTAATTATTCTTTTGCAACGTCCGGAGGCTTTCGCCGCCAAAATAGAGTTGCTTCAACGAGGGAATATCGCCCTGCTCCATGATGTCTTCGGCAAATACGGTTGTGGTAAACAGCAGGTCAATCTGTTTTTCCCGCAGGAATTCGACACATTTTTTCGCATCGATGCGTGCGTCTTCCGGAGCTATCACCAAGACAATGTCTTGCGTCAGAAACTGGACGCACTCCAGTACGAAATAATCAAACGAATGGTTGGAGACGGATGCAATGCGCAAGCCCACTGAGCGATACAGCTTGTGCATTTCAGCGCTGATATTGAGTAATGCTCTGTGCGTGTTGAGGCTGCCTTTCGGCTTGCCTTCACTGCCGGAGGTCATGACGGCACACAAAGGCGCGTCGGGGCTGACGGATTCACCTTTGCGCAATAATTCCGCCAATGAAGCCGACTGTGAAACATCGGCCATTTGCGCCAGAGAGGCAGGCTGATACTCAGGCAACATAATTACCCGGCATCCCTGCTGGCGGAAAAATGCCGCCAATAGATAATGCTCTTTCTGTAGCAGTACCGTTCTGGTCTGCTGCAATGTGATGACATCCAGTAGCTGCTTTTCCGGGACGCTATTTGACTGTATACAAAACGGCTTGCCGATGCGGATACACGTCATCGCGGCAAGCGTGATCTCAATTCCCTTCGCTCCCACAATCAGTACACAATCCCCCAATGATTCCCATTCCGGCCATTGAGGATCGGTCAGCAATCGCTCTGTATACTGCGCCAACTGGCGAAAATTAACGGTTTCCCCGCCAACATCCAGACATTGTATGTCAGCCCTGTCACGAATAGACGCAGTGATAGCCTGCGCGACGTTTTGATATTGCGGCGCTTGCATGGGTTGCTGTGCGGATAACGCGAGCATTCGTTCCTGCTCCTGTGGTGTTATCCACTGCATGGATGCAAGCGGCACAACCGGATCAGACACCATGCTGTCCAACAAGAGAATCAGCCTCTCCATCAGCAACTCAATTAACTCAGGAGCCACCACTTGAGGATTAAAGCGCACATGCAGCTCAGTTTTTTCAGGGCGGGCATGACACCAGAGGCTCAATGAATAGTGCTTGCCCTCCATTTTTTGCCGGATATCTTCACCCATTTCTTCCGTCACAAAAGAGGGCTGGGTCTCCGAATACCCCACCAGAACTTGGGGTAACTGAGAGATGGCAGACGATACCATCTTTGGCGACAAACCCGCTGTTAAACCAGCAATCTGCTTCCATTGGTTAAGTTCCTCACCAAACCAGCGTTTGACGGGTTGTTCTTCCTTGTTTTCCGTCAGGTTCCATTTATTAAGAACAAGATAACTGCCCTCAATGGATGAAGGATTGCCCGCCAGCACCGTTTCTCCCAAGGCCCACAACAAACTGCCTTCAGGTTCATGGCAATGCAAAAATGCGAGGTATTTGATGCAGGCAGAAAACAGCGACAAGCGGTGCAGCGGAGAAGCCGCCGCCATTGTAAAAATTCTGTTGTTGAGTTTTTCAGGCAGAGGGAACGGGAGAGTGACACAATCGGCCTCCGATACAGATTGTGCCGCCACAAAAAAGGGGCATCCCTGATATTCCGTATCCGATTGTTGCTGAACATACTCATTTAATGCTTGTTTTTTTGCGTTCATCGCAATGGGATCATTAGCGAACATTTCTCAATTTCCTATTTGATTTATTTCAGCCCACTTTGCAAAATCGAGCTAAACAGGGTTTCCCAGCTTTCTGTATCGCTGGCGGCATTGAATGAGAGTGCTTCCAGATGGATATCAAAACCCGCGGCATGTTCGGCAACCTCACATGTCAGGTTCCAATGCGACTGACCAGCTGAAATATTGGGGGTTTCCAGTTGTTGGCAAGCTGTTCCGGCAATACAGCCGGCAAATCCCTCTTTTTGGAAGTAACCGAAAAAAGCCGTAGGTAACAAGGCTTGTCTGGATAACGCCGGATACCGTACTGACAACTCTTCGGCATCAAACAGGTAGTGGCGGCAGGCTTCACGTATCGCGTTGCTCACGATGTCGAAATCCTGCATTGCCGGTTCCTTGGCATCGCCCTGCAATGCCACCCGCACAGGAAGAACTGTCATCAAAGGGGCAATGACCGTTTGCTGTTCCGGCCTGTCCCTGCCGTGAAAGATCATTGAAGTCAGTTGATCCGACGAGCAGGGAGAAGCGTTGGAAGACGAATTGGAAGAGCCGTGAATACGGGATTCCAAGTGCGCTTTAAACCGTAAAAATATTGTCATGAAGAATTCGGGCACACTGATTTTCAGCCGCGAAGTGAGCGCTTCAACCTGTGCTTTGTGCGCTGCGTTCAGGCTTACCCGCCAAGATCCCGTTACAGTTTGAGCACCCTCAATGTCGGCAAGAGGCTGCCAATCCTGTAATTTCTCCCGCCAGAAATTCCCGTGCGATTGTTTCAGTGCGGCAAACTCACTGCTGTAAAACAGGTCAACATAAGTTGCCAAGCTGATACCTGAATTGCCTCCCAAATCAATGGCGTGACTGGCGGCACTTTCCGCTGCCAACTCACTGCATATTTGCATTAATCCGGAACCATCAATGCAGGCATGGGAAAAATCCAGCAATAATACGGAACGGGATGCAGAATCGCGTTCAGCGACCACCCATCGGCTGCGGACATTCATCCCATCTTCCAACGAGAAGGGACGGACAAAATCTCGCAAATCCTCTTCCAGTGAACCGAGGCTCTGGCGTTTTTCCAGACGGAAGGCAAAACGCTTGGCCGGCTGCAAATACAATTCGTCATCGAGCAGGATAAATTTCGCACTGAGACTGGCGTGACGGGCGAGGACTGACTGCAATAGACGGCTCAACTGCTTAAGATCGGGTTCCGCTTCGAACGACAGGGCAACAAAGCTATTGTTGCTCAAATCCCGGGGATTGAGTTTCAGTGCCTTGTAAATGGCTTTCTGCGCAGGCAATGCCCGGATAAGCCCCGTAAAATCGGGATCGGCAGGTGTCATGGCTCCCGAAGGTGCGCGCATTTCTGCGTTATTCAGTTCAGCATCGATAAGCGCCGCCTGCGAAGCCAGCTCCAAATGGCTGACCAGAGAATTCAAAAGTACCGAAACACCAAACTCCTGATGTATCCGCATCATCAGCGCCACAGCCAGTAATGAGTGCCCGCCGGCTTCAAAAAAGTGAGTCTGGCGACCGGGCGGATTGATGTTCAGCAATTCTGCCCACAATTGGGCCAGCCGCGTTTCCGTTCCCGGACGGGGAGGTTCAGATGATTCATTCGGCAGCATGGTTCCCGCAGGAAGCGGCAATGCTTTGCGATCCAGCTTACCGTTGGCGCTCAGGGGAAATTCTTCCAGCCAAATAATATGGGATGGAACCATAAACGCAGGCAGGCACGTTTGCAGATGTGTTTTCAACGCTGGATTCAAGGCTTCCGCCGTATCAGTCACAGAAGCAGGAATGACATAAGCGACCAGACGGGCATCTCCCGGCGTATCTTCCCGTACCAGCACCAGACACGCTTTCACACTGGCATGTGATGATAATGCGGCTTCCACCTCGCCCAATTCGATACGAAATCCCCGCAATTTAACCTGAAAATCATTGCGCCCCAGATATTCAATATCGCCATTGGGGAGATAGCGGGCCAGATCTCCGGTACGGTACATCACACCATCGGGTGCCGGGCCAAAAGGGTCTTTAATGAATTTTTCCGCAGTCAGTTCAGGTTGATTGAGATAACCACGGGCAACACCAACTCCGGCGATATGCAACTCGCCCACTGTTCCCGCAGGAACTGGCTGACCATAGGGATCAAGGATATAGAGCTGAATGTTGTCAATCGGCTTGCCGATGGGGATGATATTTTTCCCAATGCTCGTTTCCGCAACGCCGTCAGTTGGCTCCCCCATCGCCTGCAAACTGCAATCCCATGCACTGACATCAATCGCAGCTTCCGTCGGCCCATACAGGTTATGCAATTCAACATTGGCAAACCGTTCATGAAAGCGCTGTACACTGCGTGCCGGCAGGGCTTCGCCGCTGCAAAACACGCGTTTCATGCAATGATCGGCACCAAGGGAAGCGTGTTCCAAAAAGACAGCCAGCATGGATGGCACAAAATGCAGGGTTGTGATTTTCTGTTCCCTAATCAGGGCACTTAAGTAAAGGGGATCTTTATGTCCTTCGGGCTTCGCCACTGATAAACGGGCACCAAACATCAGCGGCCAGAAAAACTCCCAAACGGAGACATCAAAACTGAACGGTGTTTTTTGCAGGACAACATCATCCTCCCCCAGAGCATAAGCCTTTTGCATCCACACCAGACGATTGACAACACCACGGTGCTCATTCATCACGCCTTTCGGGCGACCAGTCGATCCTGAGGTATAAAT
Organism: Xenorhabdus santafensis; assembly: GCF_033949405.1. Lineage (NCBI taxonomy): Bacteria > Pseudomonadati > Pseudomonadota > Gammaproteobacteria > Enterobacterales > Morganellaceae > Xenorhabdus > Xenorhabdus santafensis. The sequence continues at coordinate 34,157 of NZ_VCDN01000010.1, forward strand.
CACATAAGCCAGATGGGAAGCAGTCAGCCCCAACTCCTCGGTCAGTAAATCGTCAGTATCTAGCCCAGACCATGCCGAGATATCGTCATTCAGATCGATGACTGCGGCTCCTGTCTCGCCGGCATAATCCGCCAGCAAAGTACGCACCCCACCTGATACCTCACGATGGGACAGCAATGCGCGGGGAGCAGCATCATGCAGCATGTAATCGAGCCTTTCAGCCGGATAGTGCGGATCAAGGGGCACATAGGCTCCCCCGGCTTTGAGCACCGCCAGCAATGCCACCACCATCTCAATGCTGCGCTCCACACAAACCCCCACCAGCACATCCGGGCCAACACCCAGCTCAGTGCGAAGATAACGGGCCAGTTGGTTCGCTCTTTGGTTCAATTGCCGATAGCTCAAAATAGGGTTCGGCGCATGACCTTCTGTTTCAGCATCATCAAAGAATACGGCGGTGGCGTCCGGTGTCCGTTTTACCTGCTCTTCAATCAGCGTATGCAGACAGGCTTGTTGCGGGAAATCGGCACCCGTCAGGTTCCACTGATACAGCAGCTTGTGCCTTTCCTGTGCAGGCAGTGCATTGATACGACCTATCCGTCTTTGCGGCTCACTTGCCAGCGCGGCGGCGATTTCTGACAACGCTGTCTGCAAGTAATCGCCAATCAGCTCAGGATCAAACCTTTCCCCAACCTGAGTATTGATGACAAAATCGCTGGCAAAATCATCCACATTGACAGAAACAGGATAGTTCGTCCGTTCCATGACGCCGGAATAGCGGACACCTTCCACGGCTGATGGATTAACCGCCTGAAAAGGGTCTGCCGAAGGAACATTGCGCACTTCGCTATGGCGATAATTCAGCAGCGAAGTGAACAACGGTGCTCCTGCGGCTGTTTGTACGGCTTTTTGGGCCAGCGCCAGTGATGCCTGTTCATGCCTGACCAACTGTGTCAGGGTATCCTGCGTCTCCCAGAGGCATTCAAGCACCGGCAAATTGCCCAAACGCATGCGGATGGGGAGTGTATTGATGAATTGCCCCATCACGTTGATGGATGCCTCTCCGGCAAACAGGCGTCCCAATAGAACCGTGCCGAAAACCACATCATTTTGCCCGGACAGGCAGGAAAGCACTTTGGCCCAAGCCAGATGGAAAATGGCAGCGACACTGACGCCGTGCGTTTTGGCCTGTTGACGGATTTGGTCATTCAACGGCTGCGGCAACGGACGCCACGCTTCCGCAATGGTGTCATTGCCTTTTAATGCCTGACTTTCCAGAACACAGGCTTCCTGTTCATTCCCAGCGCCCAACGGTGCCGATGCCGGTTCATAATCCTGCAACAAGTCCGCAAAGAACGCCTGTTGCTCCTCCGGATTCGCCGTGTTGAAAAGAGCAACCATCGTCTGCCGAAACGATAAGGGGGAAACTTCTGCCAATGGCTGCGAAAGCAACTGTGCTTCAATCTCAAGCTGCATCATTTCAATTGAGGCGTGATCGACCGTGATATGGTGAAGCAAATGCAGCAATACCCATTCATCCTGCCTTGCGTCATAACAGTAAAAACAGCGCTGCAAGGGTGCCTTGGCCATGTCAAAGCGCTGCATGGCAGGGTCACAGTATTGTTTCAATCTGGTCAAAGGATCATCATGCCCTGCCGTCAACGGCAGTTCCTCCACGACCAAATCAGCCTCCCGCCAAACTACCTGCACAGGCTGGGAAAGGCCTTCATAATGGACGCTGACACGAAATGCATCATGGCGGGCGATTGTGTGGCGCAGGGCGTCAAGGTAAGCATGCAGCAATAACGGATTGCGAAAGCGGGTTACTTGCCAAAGTACGTAGGGATCTCCCCCTGCATCAGCAAGGGAGTGATACAAAATGCCCTGTTGCAGCGAACCAAGAGGGTAAATATCCTGAATGTTGGCAGCGCCGCCGGGGATCACCGCAGACAATGCCTCTATTTCTGCCGGGCTCAACGGTGCCCACGGGAGGGTATTTTCCATCCCGTCGCGGATCAGGTCTGGAGTATGTTCCTGCCGGAATTCCGGTTGGGAAGCGTACTGTAATTGCTCAGCCAGTTCAGACAATACCGGATATTGATATAGCGTTTGTGCCTCCACCTTGAACCCACGTCGGCGCAATGCCAGCATCACATTGACGGCAAGCAGTGAGTGGCCGCCCAAACTCAAGAAATGTGAATTCCGGCCAATGTTTTTCACGCCGAGCGATTCACTCCATACCTCAGCGACAGTGTGTTCCAAGGCTGTTTTTGGCGGCTCAATGTCTTGTTGCATCAATGTATCAGGAGAAACAACCGGGAATGCCTTACGGTCAATTTTGCCGCTGGCGGATAATGGAAAGTGGTCAACGATAACTATCGCGGCGGGACACAGATAATCCGGTACGGTAGCCCTGATAAAACGCTGGATGCTCTCTTTGACGCCATCCTGAGATTGGCGTTGCAAAGCCCGTTCAGAAACAATGACAAAACCAACCAGCCGTTTTTCTTCTGTATTACCTTTTTGCGGGCTGCCCTTCTGGGAACTTTCCTCCTGAGCATATCCCCCTTGAGCCACGACAACCGCGTCCCGCACCGCAGGGTGTGTCATCAACTGGGCTTCAATTTCCCCCGGCTCTACCCGGTGACCGCGTATTTTGACCTGAAAATCGATTCGGCCCAGCACATTCAGCACGCCATTCGGCCCCCATTGTGCTAAATCACCGGTTCGGTACATGCGTTTGGCTGTATCTCCACCCACTGCAATATCGACAAATTTAGCTGCCGTCTCTTCCGGGCGTTTGTGATAACCGTCCGCCAAAGGCATGCCGGCGATACATAACTCCCCGGCTGAACCGTCCACAATTATCTGGTTCTGCTCATCCAGCAGATAAATTTCAGCATTATCGATTGGCATCCCGACAGAGGGCAGAGCCGGCCAGTCATCAACACTTCCCTTCAAGGTATAAGCTGTCACAACATGGGTTTCTGACGGGCCGTAATGGTTGTGCAGGCGGCACTGGGGCAAGGATTTGAAAAATTGCCTGATGGCGGCTGTAATGACCAATTGCTCCCCTGCGGTAATGACATCAACAAGACTCGCTGGGTAGCAATCTTCAGACACGGCGGCCGATGCCAGACTGTTTAATGCCACATAGGGCAGAAATATCCGCTCAATCCGCTGCTCAGACAAAAACGACAGCAATGCGATTGGATCGAGACGCAACAGATTGGGAATCAATACCAATTCCCCACCGCTGGACAACGTGGAAAAAATCTCCTGAAATGACACATCGAAACTTAACGGCGAGAACTGCAAGGTTTTTTTCGGCGCATCATTGCCGCCCAAACCATCATGTTGATTTTTGTTCTGCCAGACCAGCAGGTTCACCAGCGCCCTGTGCGGCATGCGGACGCCTTTGGGGTTTCCGGTTGAACCTGAGGTATAGATAAGATAAGCGAGGTTGTCAGGCGTGCATGTTGCCGCTAAATTTTCTTCGCCGGCAAGATCCGCTTCATTCTGAGTCACCTTATGCTGATCCAGATCGATATAGTGAATTGAGCCGGGAAGCGAAGGAATAATATCGCCGCACGCAATAACCACGGACACGTTAGAGTCGTGCAAAATATAGGCCTGACGCTCTGCGGGATAACTGAGATCAATCGGTACATAAGCGGCACCCGCTTTTAAGGTAGCGCAGACCGCGACAATCATATCAATGCCCCGATCCAGACAAATGCCCACGGTTGAAATGGCTTTATCAGGCGTTTCACTGCCATTGTTCCCGAACGCTTCCGTTTGCCCGTGGTGAGGCCCAAGGTGATAGCGGTGCAGATCATGTGCCAGCCTGTTCGCCCGACGGTTCAATTGGTCATAAGATAGCGTCTGATCGCCGAACCGAACGGCGATAGCATCCGGTGTTTTTATGACCTGTTGTTCAAACAGTTGATGAACAGCATATTTATGCTGCCCTGATAACCACGACTTCTCACTCATGACTCATTTCCCTCAACTCTCTGTAACCTGTCCTTGGATTTCGCCAAGGGTGAAAAAAACAGGGCAATGGCGTTAACAAAAAGAATCAGCCCCGCAGCCGCAGCTGGCAGGCTTAACGGCCCCCAAACCCATAAATTTGACCATCCCAAACCCAGTAACAGTTTCGGTGCCAGTGCCAGCAACACGATGAGCACCACATTCAGTGCGGTGAAATGGATGGAAAGGTGTTTGATGAAATAGTCATAACTGAAATGTTTTTTCCCGCTTTTGGACTGGTAAATAAACACCAGTAAAAAGAGAGCCCCTCCCAACCAAAAAATCACTGCCATCACAGAAAACACCCAGTCATTCATATCAATGGAAGGATTTTCTGGCAGGAGATGCGGGGAAGCCCCCCGCAAGTATTGAAATATCGACTGCCCCAACGCCATGACTTGAGGGCTGTTACTGTTTCCCAGCAAGGCCACACCGACACCCGCGGCGGGATCAAATGCGACATAAGCGGCTGCGTTGGGATTCTGCCCCGGATGGCTCCAGTGCGTGGCGGCGTAGCCAAGGACGCTGTCGGTTTCCACATCCCAGCCATAAGCGTAACCTTGTCCCCCTTCTCCCGCGTAAGGCCGTTTTGCTTGTTCCAGTGCCTTATATAACGCGGACAATGAGTGGCCTTCGTGCTCCAGTGGCAGGCGATGCAACAAAAACTGCAACCAGACTGCCATATCCTGCGGCGTGCTGAGCACATAGCCTGCGGGCGCATTTTGCCAATACCGGGGAGCGTCATAGGGCAACGCTGTCATGAAGCTGATCTTGTATCCCGCTATGCGCATCATTGGAGGGGCTTCTGCCGACGCACTTTCTGTTGGTATTCCGCCTGTCGGGATGCTTCCTGCTGGAATCATGCTGCCTTCAACCACGGTGTGCTTCATGCCCAAAGGCAGAAACACTTTTTCCCGCAGTAACGTGGCAAAAGAGTGCCCGGTTGCCCGTTCAGCCACCAAACCGAGCAAGCTGTAATTGAGCGTGGCATATTCCTCATGGGTGCCGACCACATGGCTCAGGGGAACATTTTTGAGCAACTCCGGCAGTTGTGATAATGCCGCCTGATTCGTGTTTGGTTGCAGCAAATCAAGGGTATCGCTTGAGATACCGCTGTTATGGAACAGCAGATTTTGTATCTGAATGTCGGAATAGCCCATTTGAGAATTTTCTGCCAGTTCCGGTATCCATTGAGTAATCAAATCCTCACGGCTCAGCACGCCTTCCTGCTCAAGCAATGCAATCAGCAACCCCGTGAAAGCCTTGGAAGTTGAGGCCAGTTCAAACATTCCCTCTTCTTGCTTGCCCAAATGCAGGGCATACACTTTATTGCCGACTACCATGCCCAACCCGCCACTGGGTGCCTGCACGCTATCCCAGTTCTGCTTTAGCTCATCAGCTATTTTCTCCAGATCAATCTGTTGCCTTTCGACCGATTGTTTCTCGATCAGCTTTTTTTTGATCGACTGATTTACACTTGCTGAGTTTGCAGTATCGGAATCCAAACTCACCCGTACCGGGCTGACTTGCTCCGGGCCAATAGGTTCAGCATGCCCCGGCAGGCCAAACCACAGGGCGGCAAGGAAAATACCTATTCGGGTACATCTAAAATTGGTCATTGAATTTACTCCCTTTTCAGATGCACTGATTACTCAGATGCACTGTCCCGTAATTTACGGCGCGCCTGCAATGAACGCCGTTTATCCCCCAATCCGGACTGCGGTACTGGCGATTCATTTTCTGTGGCTGGCTTTTCTACCGAGTGCGATGGAGCCAGTTCCTTGCTCAATTCACGCAAGGAGGCGGCCTTAAATAACAAAGTCACGGGGATATCGCGCTCCAGCCGTTGTTCCAGACGTTTGGCGAATTGGATAAGATCCAGCGAAGTTGCCCCCAAAGAGAAGAAGCTGGCATCCACATCTAAACCGTCCATCCCCAAAAAATCGGCCAGCATGGAACGGAGCGACTTAAGCAACTCTTCCGCATTCGCGCCTTTCAGGGATTGTTGGATGCCATCATTGGTGGCATTCGGTGCATGCAGTGTTGAATTGTTGCTGAACAGCATTTGCTGGGTGTGGCGCTGTTTTTCCAGCACAGAGCCAATCGGCAGTTTAGAAACCGCAACATAGGGCAATGAAGTTTGATGAACCAATGCCGCCATCGCCATGGCGATCTGCGTTCCTTCCGCATTGGACAGCCCTTCTGCCCGCAGTTTTTCCACAAAACTGCGTTCCTCATTGCGCTCATCCATTGCAATAACAATCTTGCCGATATGTTTTCCCTGAGCCATGTATTGAAATGCCCCGGAAATTTCGTTGGCGGGATAGATTTTCGTCGGTAACGGTTTAAGCACTTCTTGTGCCAGCAAAGCGCTAACCTCTGACCAAGCCTCTTGGTAAGCCGGATGTTCCGCCCCGGCTTGTACCGCATGGAAACTGCCCCCTTCGGCAAAAATCGACAGTCCCAATTGCCAGTTTTGCAAAATATCCCGCAATCCCAGTTCCAGAAAACGGCCCTGCGGTGCCAGAAGCGAAACGCTTTCTTCCAGTAATTCCCCTGCCAAGGCGTTGAGGATCACATCAAACGGCCGCTCACCCAATTCACGGCGGAAAACATCCCCGAATTCCCGAGTCCTGGAGTTTGCCGCGCCTTTAGCACCCATGCCCAGCAACAAACGGCGTTTTTCTTCACTGCCTGCGGTAACCCAAACTTCCGCACCCAAATAGAGGGCCATCTGCATTGCGGCCATTCCTACGCCACCCGCCGCAGAGTGAATCAAGATGCGTTGCCCTGCTTTCAAGTTGGCTGTATGTTTCAGGGCAATCCAAGCCGTGGTGAAAGCAACGGGAATCCCCGCCGCCTGCTGGAATCCCAAGATTGACGGGATAGGTGCAACAACATGCTGCGGCATCACGACGTGCTCAGCCAAACAACTGTGCCCTGCGCACATCACGCGATCCCCGACCTGAATACCGGTGACATCCCGCCCGATCTGGGTTACAACCCCGGCGGCTTCCTGACCGAAAGTCATGGTTGGGTCAATTGGTGCCGGCAATACGCCAAGCGCTATCAATACATCCTTGAAGTTAAGCCCTGCCGCCTTGACCTGAATTTCCACTTCCAGCGGGCCGGGAGTTTTACGGGCTTCAAGTTGCGAGACAAAGGAAAAATCAGCATTGCCTGTTTCACTGTGCTGCAAGCGCATGACGTGGTGCACGGGTGCAGTTTCGGCCGGGCTTTGATCCTGCAACACTGCGGAGGCATCAACCAGCAACAGATCACTTATCGCCACCAGCAGGGTATTCGTCTGCGAGTAAATGTTGACCTGCAACAATTTGTTGGTGCCGATATCTTGTACCTGCACATGACTTTTCACCTGATCGCACATGGGGGCAAATTGCATGAATCCGCCGATGGAAACAGGGGCAAACTGCACATCGTCATTTTCTGGGGAGGCAATCAATGTCGCTGTATCCAGCAAAGCAACATGAAGGCCATTGGCTTGTGCTTCCCCTTGGTAGACGAGCGGAAGCTGCAACTGGTTGAGGATTTCATGGCTGCCGGTTTGTTCTGCCGAAATAATCTGGTCAACCGAAATGACATTGTGCCAGCGCGGGCCGAAAGTCAGGGCTGCTTTCGGGCTGACTCCGATATTATCCGCAGCGCGGAACAGGTTCAGGAGTGATGATTCAGGCAGCGGCTTCATTGACGGGATAACTTGGCTATCGTGCGGGGTAATTTTGCCACTGGCATGTTTAGTCCATGTCTCACGGGAGAATTCACCGTGGCCCGAGAAAATTTCAAATCCATTCAAGTCAGCGGCAAACACGACTGCGGCATCAAGGCCAGCATCATCATTTTCTATGATCAGATCATTAACCACGATCTGATCACCAACGGCCCGATCATCAACGACGACCAGCGGCCTTTCAATGGTGATCCCCTGCAATGTAAACGCGGACATTGCTTCACCACGCAATTCACCCGCAGCCCGATGAGCAAGCGCCACAATCCCCATTGCCGGCATCACGGCAGTGGATTCATCAAGGCGATGCTCATCAAGCCACCAGTCATCTTTGGCATGCAATGGATAACGCCAGACCACCGCATCAGTGGCACCATGCGCCACCGAATGCTTAGATGCCGGGTGCATAAGTGCCTGATCCAATTGCTGCGCAGAACGCGTTGCCATGCCGGATTCAGCCCAGTCATCCCACGCGATGGCCTGTGCTTTGCCGCCTTGGTTGCGCACTTGTTCTGCATAGGCTTCCAGACAGGCATTACCGGCAACATAAGCAATCTGCCCGATTTTTTCTTTCGGCAATAAATTTCCCAGACTGGAAAACAGCAACAAGGCCGGATTGCCCAATCGCTTTAAGTTGTCGCAGAAGAAGCGGGTTCCGGTGACTTTGGGAGCCAGTGTCGCAATGGATTCAGCCTCAGAACGCATCTGCAACATGGCACCTTCGCCCCGCCCGGCAGTGTGGAACAAGTAATCGATGCCTACCCCTCGCTTTGCCATCTGGAATATTGGCCCAAACGCTTTTTCCAGAGAATCACTCTGCCCCAGATCAGCATGCAAAAACTCAACCCGGCTCCCTTTAGCTTCAAGCTCCCGCGCCCATTGCAGCAATGCCGCATGGGGAGAACCTTTTTCAATTTCAGCCAGCCACTGCCCTTTTTTCGGCAGCGGCTGGCGCACTAGCAGCAACAAGTTGCAGTGATAGACCCGCGCCAGATATTCAGCAATTGCTGACCCCATGCCGCCATTGGCACCCGTAATCAACACCCAGCTATTTCGGCTGATATTGGGCTGTGTTTGAGCCACAGGCTGTTTTTGCAGCCGTGACGTGATCCGACGCTGCCAAAAACCCTCTTCACCAGCATTATTTTGACGGAAACAGTAAAATTGCCCGCCCTGCCAGCCTTGTTCTCTCCACGGCTGTAACCCACGGGCGGCACACTCTGCATCCGGGCTGACCAAGTCAACACAAAGTGTCGTGATATTGGGGTACTCTTCCGGCAGGATCAGCAACGGCCCCTGAAGCTGGTTTTTTTCCGCATTCAGCGTTTCTGAGCCATTCCATGCCGCCATTTGCGTTGCGGGGAAGAACAACCGCATGTCCGGTACGCGACTTTGTTCTGCGCTCCACCTTGCTAAAGCGGTAGGCAACCAAAATGCCCAGAATTGAGCCTGTTGCGCATTTAAATCATCCAACAATCCGGTGATGATCACATCCATCGCTTCCGATGCCTGTAACCCTTGCTGCACCAGCCACTCCGGCAATTCTGTGTAGCTATTTGAAAAATCACTACCGGGTTCTTTCATCTCAAGAAACGCATCCATTGCGATAAACTGCAACATGTTGTCATTCAGCCCCAATGTGTCAGCCAGCGTACGTTCCCTCTCTGTTACCTGTGGGCAAATTATCCACGTTGTCGGTATTGCGTCCCGCTTGGCGCTGCTCTCTGGTGCCGCAACACTGACTTTTTCCCATTCAAATCCGTAATAATGGGAACCGAAGAATAATGATGAAAGCGCAGGTGAATCCGCTTGCGTAGCCCGCGCTTGTGGCAAACACACCACGCGCTCAAACGCATGGCCGGGCAAATGTAATTTAGGCAGGGATTGCGGGGATTGATGTTGCGGATGATTGTTGAGCCGTGACCAGTCGATATTGCCGCCATGTGCCCAGACCTTGGCAATAAATTGCAATACCGAATTCACTTCCTGATCCACGCCCTCTGCCCCCAGCGTGGGCATCACTCTTTCTCCGCCCATTTGCAGCCACTTGCGCACATGTTGCAACAAATCTACGCTGGTGCCGATCTGTACAAAAAGTGCATTCGGATTATCTTGCCCCATGTATTTTGACGCTGCGCCAAATTGCACAGGCATGAGTATTTGCTTGATCCAATATTGCGGATCACTCATTTCATGCGCGGCAAGTTTCCGGCCCAATGTTGTTGAATAGACCGTGTATTTGGCGGGTTTCAGATGATAGTTTTTCAATAAATCGCCAAACGCTTTCGCCGCCGGTTCAATCATTGGGGTATGAAAAGCATGGGATACCGGCACGCGCTTAAAGGTAAATCCATTCTGCGTTAACCAATTTTCAGCTTCTGCCGCCAATTCTCTTTCGGTCGCCAGTGCCCACGTTTTCGGGCTGAGTTCAGATATGCACCAAATTTTGTCCGGGAACTTGCCATCAAATTCTTTTTTGGCAGAACCGTTTTTCGTGGATCGAAGGCTGGCAGCAAAGGCTGCCCCCTTTGGCATCGGCTCCATCAATTGCGCCCGGGCAACCATCAGCTCCATGCCCTCTTCGGGAGTGAAAACGCCCGCAATCGCCGCCACCGAAAGCTCGCCCATACTGAAACCGCATAAGGCGGCAGGCTGGCAGCCCAGTTTCTGTAACCAAATCCCCAATGCCACCTGCAAGGCATATAAAATCGGCTGGAGATGATAAGTCGACAGTTTTTCCGGTGGCTGTTTAATCCAGCCGATGACCGTTGCTCTATCCACCGATAAAAGCGTCGCCGCTTTATCCAGCAATCCCAGATAAATGTTCCCAAACTCCGGGTATTCTGCCGCAAGGCGCAACCCCATTTCCTGCGATTGCGAGCCTTGCCCTGAAAAGAGCCAAACCTGACCCTCAGTCGTCTCACCAGCGCCACCCAGCAATTCCCAATGGTCAAGCTGGTGTTTCCATTCATCACTGTTCCGGGCCACAAAAGCAGCGCGGCTCTCATACGCTGTCCGATTTTCCTGCAATTGGCAGGCGATAGCGGCCAGATTTGAAGCTTCCCGTCCGCCCTGATTCAGGTTGATCACTTCAAGATGGTTGGAATATCCCTTCACCAAAGCCGCCAATGCCGGCGGTGATTTAGCGGAAAGAGGCAAGATGTGCATTGTCTCGCTGTCTGCTGCGTGCTTTTCATCACTGACTGCTTCCGGCGGCTGTTCAAGCAAGACATGAACATTCGTCCCGCCGATGCCGAATGAGCTGACACCCGCCCGGCGGATTTCCTGTTGCTGCGGCCAATCAGTGGCTTGGGTCGGCACCCAAAAAGGCGTGTTAGCCAAATTCAGATGGGGGTTCGGTTGGTTGAAATGCAACGATGGCGGGATCTTGCCGAAGCGGACGCTTAAGGCCGCTTTAATAAACCCGGCAATCCCCGCCGCTGCATCCAAATGCCCCATATTGGATTTGACACTCCCTACCGCGCACCGGAATTCGCTTAGCTCATCCGGGGACAAGAGTTCCTGCGCCGCTTTGTTCAGGGCCTGAATTTCAATGGGATCGCCCAGCACGGTTGCGGTTCCGTGTGCTTCAATCATCCCCAGACTTGAAAACGGAATGCCTGCCAACTGATAGACCCGTGATATCACTTCCGCCTGCCCCTGAACACTCGGGGCTTCAAAACTCACTTTTCTATCGCCATCATTGTTCATGCCGGATTCAACAATCACTGCGTGGATGGGATCGCCGTCCGCCAGTGCATCTTCCAGCAGCTTGAGCAACACTACCGCAACGCCATTGCCATTCACGGTGCCCTGCCCATCATCGGCAAACGTTTTGCAATGCCCGTCCGGTGACAGGATCATGCCATCCTGATGCAGATAGCCTCCCGCAACCGGATCAGTAATGCAGGCGCCCCCTGCCAGCGCCATCTCACACTCTCCCGCCAGCAGCGCCTTGCATGCCAAATGAATGGCAGATAATGAAGTGGAACAGGCCGTTTGCACATGTACCGCAGGGCCGTTCAATTTCATGCGATAAGCAATTTGCGCCGCAAATGAAGCCGGATCGTTGTAATTGCTGACATCAAACATTTCCGAGATATCCTGGCTGACTCCCGTGAATTGCCCCAATCTGGTCAGATTCAGCGTAGAGCCGATAAAAACACCGGCATTTCTCAATGATTCGCCGGGGGTCATTCCGGCATCCAGAAAGGCGTTGTAACTGACTTCATGCAGTACGCGAAGCTGCGGATCCATTTTGCTGGCTTCGCGGTGTGAATAACCGAAAAAGCCATAATCAAAACATTCAGTATCTTCAAGGACGGCTTTGGCAGGAACGTAGTTGGGCTGGTCAATCATTTCCGGGGTTGCCCCGGTCGCCAGAAGTTCTTCCCGGGAGAAAAAAGACACTAATTCCTGCCCTGCCAACAGATTGCGCCAAAAACTTTGCCAATCAGGGCTTTGGGGAAATTTGCAAGAAATGCCAATAATAGCAACTTCATTACCGGTATATTCACGCTTCATAATGCTGAATTTCCTTTTGCTTTACGCCGCCTGTCCGCCAGTCTGTTTTTACCGGAGCGGGCTGACGACAAAGTGGATTCTTGGGATGGCTGATTGCCGGGATCGGGACGGGTTCCCTCAGAGGCTGCATATTCAGGCGACAGGCAGCTTTGCTTGAGCCAGCCGGCAAAGGCGGCAATGGTCGGGTGTTCAAACAGGGTTGCGACACCAATATCCAGATTGAATGCTTGTTGCATCTGGGATTGCAACGCGATGATCTTGATGGAATCACCCCCTGCATCAAAGAAATTTACGTTGGTGGCAATGGCCTGTGTTTCTAAGATCCCGCACCAGATCTCGTGCACCTGAGTTTCAATGGGATCGGTCAGTGTCACGGGAGCCACGGCAGACTGTGCTTGCTGCCATTCAACCGCGCACGCCCGCAGCCATTTGCGGTCAACTTTGCCCGTGATCGTGCGTTGGAAGCCGTCCACGATCACAATCAGGGCAGGCTCCCACGATGCCGGAAAATGGCGGCGGATATGCTCTCGCACGCGGGGTTCCAGTATCGCTGCCGATTCGCTGCTATCGACAAAAAGGTGCCACTGGCGCTTTCCTGCCTGCGCAGCCGGCAGCAGGTAACACACTTTGACCTGCGCCAACATTTCGACCGTACGTTCCAGCTCACGCGGCTCAATGCGAACACCGTTCACTTTGACTTGATCGTCAATCCGCCCCAGATAATTGAAACCGGATTCATGGGAAAAGGCGACGGCATCCCCTGTGCGATAGAAATGCGGTGCAAGGCTCCGGTATTCGGGTAGCACGCTTTCGTCCTTCAAGTGATTGGCAGGGACGAAATATTTCGCTGATTCGACCGGATTGGTGGTGTACCCGTGGGCAACAGCCCGTCCGCCAACCCAAAGCTCCCCACGAATGCCGGCTGGCAATGGGTTGCCGAATATATCCGCGCAGTAAGCAACAACATTCTGGATGGGCCAGCCAATGGATACCGCAGATGCCAGCGTTTGTCTGGCGCTGAGGCAATCCACCGTAGTCTCACTCGGGCCATAGTGATTGCTGACAGCGTAGCCCTGCTGTAACAAATCATCCCTGAGACGTTTCGGCAGCTCTTCTCCCCCGAATACCCACAGCCGCATGGCCGGGAAAAAGGGCGCTCCCTGAATCAGTTGCGCAATGGCTCCCGGAATAAAATCGATCAATGTGATGGATTCATTTTGCACCAGCTCGATAAATGCCTGTCTTTCCAGCAAGACGTTAGGTGATGGATAAATCAGCGTGGCACCGACGGCAAGGCTGGCAAACAAATCTTCCACACTGGGATCAAAATTAAGGTCAGTTAACCCGAGTACCCGATCTGCGGACGTCAGGCTGGTCTCCTTGATGAACCAATCCAACAAATTCGCCACCGATCCGTTGCGAATGGCGATGCCTTTGGGCGTGCCGGTCGTTCCGGATGTGAAGATGAAATAAAATTCACCTTCTGACGGACGATGGCTCAAATGTATTTTTCCGGCTTCGCGGGCCTGTGGTTCAATCTCGGATGATTCAAGGCCAGATGATTCAATATCCAGCAATAAGCAACGTTCAATGTCAGAACCCAGTTCCCGCGTCAAAGCCGAGTTGGTCAATACCAACCGGCACTCCGCCAATGCCAATAGCTGTTTTCTGCGTTGCAGCGGATCTTTGGGATTGAGGTAAAAGTAGCTCCCGCCACTGAACAGGATAGCCAGAAGCGCCTGTGTGGATAACCGCCCTTTTTCAAGGTGAACAGCCACACGGTCGCCCGGAATAAATCCCGCTTCCTGCAACCGTTCCTGTAAAATGGCAATGCCCGCTAACAAGGTGTGATTGCTTATCCTGTGCTGAGGATCTATCAGGCCGATATCTTGGGGATGGTCATTGAGGCGCTGGTAAATGCGCAATAAAAACTGATTGATATCGGGGCCGTCTTCTTTGATTTCCCCTGCTATCAGTGAACTTTCAGACCCTGTTGCAGACGCTTCTGTTGTGGAATTAACTCTCAGCGCCCTATTTTCAAACAATATTTCCGCAGGTTGATTGAGCAAGTCAGTTGCCAGCGACTCAAACGCGCTGAATACTGCGGCGACTGCGGCGGGATCACCTTCGTAGGTTTCCCCTGAGCTTAATTCAACACGCCATTGTTCGACGCCAGAAACCGTCAGGGTCAAACCAAAGTGAGTTGTTTCTTCACTGTGAAAATCCGTCAGGAATGCCCCGTGGTTTTCATCCCGCAATGTGGCATCAATGGGGTAATTATCGAAAACGACTATCGAATCATACAATTCGTCCCGAGTTCCTGCTTCTTCCCGAATGGTCAGGGGCGGTGTTTTTTCATGCCGTTGGGTCTGCTGCAATATTTGAAAAACGGATCGCAATCCCGTTTCCAGATCCCATTTCCCATTGAGTTCAAGGATCAGTGGCACAGTATTGGTGAACAGCCCCAATGGCTGGTGTTCAGCGTTTTGGCTCAATGCCGCGCCCCTGCCGGAAAAAGTGCAACCAAAGGCAACCGTTTTTTGGTAGGTGAATTTGGATAACGTCATTGCCCAGCACAAATAAATGAAACTGGCGGGCGTTACTCCTGCACGGCGGCACAATGTTTCGATGTCAGCCTTGCGCGCCTTGCTCCACAATGCATGCACCTTGTTCGCCGTGGGCTGGTTTCCTGCCCTGCCCGTACCATCGCTGTCTTGCTTGGTTGTTACAATTGCTGCGGCCTGTTCTGACGGCCGGAACAGCGGCTCATCCAGCAATTTGGTCGCGGCAGAATCTTCTCCGTCCGGCAGTTGCTGGAATTTGTTTTGCCAATATTCCCGGCTGATTACCAACTCTTCCTGACTCAATCCTTTCCACAATTGCTGTGCATATGACCGTGCAGCCAGAGGGACTATTTTTTGTTTACGCAGCCCTTGCAACCACAGGGAAATCAGCAATGAACTGCTCCAGCCATCCATCAAAATATGGTGGAAGGAGAAAGCAATGCTTAAGGTTCCCGCGCCCACATCGTGGAAAACCACAATGCGGAAGACTTCGCTATGCAATGCAAATGGCGTCGCTTTCGACTGAGCCAGCCAATCAAGGCAACGTTGTTTCATCGACAGTGATGGGACTGCGGATTCAACACGGGAATATTCCAGTAAAACGCGCGGCAAAGCATAGACAAGCTGGTGAGGAGCCCGGATGCCTTGCCAGAAAAATACCGATCTCAACGCTGGCTGTGCCTGCTGGATCTGGTGCCATACTTTCCGTATCGCGTCTTCTTCAATGTCAGCGGATAAACTGAATGCCACCCCAATGTGATAGGCGCTGTTACCATCTTTCAAGGCATGAAACAGCAAGCCATTCGCCTGTGGTGTTACCTGTAGCAACTCTTCAATGTAGTTAGAATGTGGATGGCTGTGGTTTACAGAATTGTGGGTTATGTTGTTGTGATTTATGTCGTTGTGATTTGCAGTTGTCATTGTTAATGCCTCACTGCATCAAAGAGGCTCTGCAATTGCGCTTTTTCCATCAACAAGGGGCGCTTGCCGTGCACTTCAAGAACATCCAGCCACTGTTGTGTCATTTGATGGAGAAAATGGTATTCCTCACTATTCAGGTGAGAATTGCTCAGGTGAGAACTGCTGATCCTTTGTCGGGTTTGCTCCCTGATGCGATGCAATTGCTCGATTGCTTTCGGCTCCGCCATCGCCGGCACTTTTGAGCTATAAAGATGGAAATAGCAATACCGGGAAAAACGCGCCAACCGACTCTCTTTGCTGCTCAATTCCTGTGTGAAGGTGAACAGTTCATCGGGTTCACACAACGAACGCATCGGTAATTTTGTACGCTCAGTGAGGTAACTCAAGACGTTTTTCGGCGAGATTTCCAAATAGCGGGTCACGCCTTTTTGCGCAACGTATTGCAAGCTCGGCAACCACTGCACCGGAGAGATCAAGTGCTGCAAAACCGACGCTTTCAGGTTTTCTACCTGTAATTCCGCCCCGCTGACATTACAAACCAAGCGAGAAACCGGAACAGTTTGCGGCTCCCTATCCGGCAAGAAATCAAGCAATGCAGCTAATTTCGTTTTTGCCTCTGCCATCAAAGGTGAGTGAAACGGGCCGCCAATTTTCAGTGGATAAACCAGCCCTCCCAACGTTTCCATGCGGGGGGCAAAGCGGCGGATATCCGCCATCTCGCCAGAAATAGTGACCTGATCAAATGCATCCACGGCGGATATATAAACCTCTATTCCCTCATCGGCGCGGGCGTTTTCTACTTCCTGCATCACAACATCGGCAGGAATGTGCAATACCCAGCACATGTCCCCTTGCTGGAAATGGCGCGCGCAGGCTTCCACTACTTCGGAGCGGATATTGACAATTTTGGTCAAGGTCGCCAGATCAAGGTATCCGGCAGCGCAAAGTGCGGGATACTGGCCCAGACTGTGCCCCATCATAAATTCAGGAACCAGCCCCCCATGCCGACGCAGGATGTTGGCGATGGCAACCGTGGTCGCGGTCAGAGCCAATTGGGCAATGCGTACTTGTTTCAATGTGTCACGGCGCTCACCGTGAATGACTTCATGCAGGTTAACCTGAGACAGCTCTGACACTTCGTCCAAGCAATCCCGATACTCAGGGTATATTTTAAATTCGGCAAACATGTCCGGCCGTTGCACACCGACGCCGGGAAATAAAAATACGGTTTTGGCTGAGTCGAGAGCGATTTTCATGCTGAGGCTCCATGAATAATGAAATCGAGCTCCGATTGTGAGAGCTGACAAAAAGGGAAATCCGCGGGGATCAGTGATTGGTGCAAACCGTGTTCTGTGGGTTTGTCATCTTGCTTTTCAAGCTGGCCGTGATGGATGGCGTTCCAGCTCAAAAGCTTGTCATTCAGTTGGGCTAAATAACGTCTGGCTTCCTCAATGTCGGCGCCAGCAATTCCCAATCTCAGCTCAATAACCACGGCACTTGTTTCACGACAATCACGAATGAGTACGTCAAAATCAGCGATGCTCTTTTCTCCGGGATGGCGGAAACCGCCGGAAAGCGATTGAACCAAACTGACATTGCGCCATGCCCCGATGCTATCCAAGCCCAGACCAATATCGTTGATACAGATAAGCGGCCGCCGGACTGCGGCATTCAGCCCCAACTGTTTTTGCCAGTCGGCAGCATCTGCATGCAAACGATGCTTCAACGTTTGCAACAGGCTGAGCGGGTGATCGGAGGAAACATTCAGCTCCAGATGATGGAAGCCGGTAAACCACCCCACTGCATTCGCCATCTCTGCGTTCCAACTGGCGGGTCTTTCTGCTTTGGAAAACGCTGCGTTGGAGACGCTGGAAAAAAAGCGTCCGTGGTTTTCAAACAACACGCCGGGTTGCTCCGGCAGCAGACCGCTATCCTGCACTACTATCAGCAAGGCGGCGGCAATTAACTGTGCACGATCCGCTTTGGTGCGCTGCTCCATCATGTTGATATCGTTACCGGCAATGGACAGCGCCAACATGACTGGTTCCGTGGCAGGCGGGCTGACATGACTCGGCATTGGCGTCGGTTCCACACCCAATTCTTGCCCTTTGCGCCATGTTTTCTCAAACCACATATTTCCAAGCCATTGGCCCCACAGGAAAGCGCCCCGCTCGGTATCCACGTCAGCGATAATGTCGTTTTGAATAACGGTTCTGTTCAGCGCCTGATCCAGTTCATCCAACAAGAAAATCCATGAATGCACATCGCAAATCAGATGATGGCAAACCCAAAACAGATAGCATTTGTTAGTTGCCGGTTCGAGTATCACCTCATGCACACTCGGTTGGGCATCCAGACTCACGCGTCTTTGTAATTGGCCAAGCCTGTCTGCAAGGGATTCACCTTGCGCCAGCATCGTTCCTTGTTGATTTTCTTCACTCTCTGACAATGCGGGTTTCGATGGTAAAAAATAAAACTCGCTCAAATTTCGATTGGCTCTCAGGGAGAAAATTTGGTGCTTTGCCTTGATGGCTCGGATTGCTGCGTTGATATGTTCAGCCGAGAGGCCGGGAGCCAGCTCAAGCACAACCCCTTGCTGGAATCGATCTGCGTAATGAAAATCCTGCTGCCGGAACCAGCGCACACTGGGTAAGTATTCCAGCCAGTCCGCCGTGAGTTCTTTTTGTAGCATTAATTTATTGGCTGTATGTGCATCAGCGGCGGCAACGTTTTGTTGCTCTGCACAGGCTGTTTCTAACACGGTTCCCAGTGCGGTTGGGCTTAACAGCGCAGACGTTTCAACTCTGACCCCTTCTTTTGCCAATAACGCAACCAAACGGATTGCCTTGATGGAATCCCCGCCCTGCTCCAGAAATGAGGCGCTCAGATCGACAGATTGCGGCCAAATCGGTTTGAGAAATTCAGCACTCAACCACGCAGGAAGTTGATAAGTTTCCGCCTTTCCTTGATTTTGCTCACCGACTATGGCGGCGGTTGCAGAGAGCCGAACCTTGTCACTCAATGCCTTGTTTGCTTTGGCTGCTGCAATAAGGGCAGCCATATCCACTTTACCGTTGGAATTTAGCGGCCAAGGCTGTACCGTACAGTACAAGCCGGGCAACCAAGCCTTGGGAAGCCTGTTTTTCAAGCTGCATTGAAATTCATGGCTGTCATGAGGCACAGAGGCGTTGCTGCACAGGACGAGGATCTCATCTCCCGCCATTTCCTCCGTTTCGCCCATGACCAATTTCAATGCTTTCAATTGCCAACCGTGACCATTGCCGTGCCCAAACTCGGCTAATGTAGCCTCTACTGCTTTCTCAATTTCCGCCGGATGGATCCGCTGTCCGCGGACTTTAAATTCATCGTCGATACGCCCAAGGCAATGGAAGATCCCTTGTTCATCCTGCAACCCCAAATCCCCGGTGCGATACCAACGGTGCGGTTCATTGCTGCTGTACACAAATTTTGCGTCTGTCTGGCTGCGGTCGTTGAGATATCCATCCGCCAGAACAGGGCCTCCTATCCAAATCTCGCCCTGAAACCCTTTAGGCATGCGTTGCCCCCAACGGTTCCTTATCGATAGCTCGGCCCTGCCCAGTGCGGTGCCAATGGGAGTCATGGACGGTAGCGCGGTGTGGACAGCGTCATTGTTGAATGGCTGATTCAGGGGATAAATGCAGCACCCTACGGTTGCTTCCGTCGGCCCATATTCATTGATAATTTTGCTGCCTGACGGAAAGAATGCCAGCGCCTTGCTCACCAGATTGGTGGGTAAATTTTCACCTCCGACAATAAAAGTCAGTGGGTTTTGCCTGGCGGAAGTGTGTTCGATAAATAAAGCAAGGTGGGATGGTGTGCATTTAACGCCCGTCAGCGATTCATCTGTGAGCAGGCTATGCAGCAATTCAGGGTTATCGCGCATGTCCTGTTCGTGAATTTGCATAAATCCACCGGACAGAATCGGTATCAGAATTGCAGTTTGTGTTAAGTCAAATCCAAAAGAGGTAAATAGCGGGGCATTGAACGGGGTTTCATCAGCATAGACAGTTTTGGCTGCCAACGCGTAGTTTGCCAATGCCACGGGAGAAATTGCCACCCCCTTGGGTTCTCCGGTTGAACCGGATGTATACAGAATATAGGCCGGATTGCGGGAAGCAGGTTTTGGCTGCATTCCAGGATAGGGTTCGTTCTCAGCCCAATCCTCTTCTCCTGCATATTTTTCTGACGACATCCCTTGCAGCGCCACCGGCAAGCACGGTAAATGCAGGGCCTGAGCCAAATCCTGATCCGCTTCGGTGTGAATGCACAGAGCTGCCCCCGAAGTACGAATGATCGTCAATAACCTTGTTATCGGCGTTGTGGTCGGGCAAACCGGGATAACCGTCACATTGTCAATCAGGCAGGCCAGATAAGCCAATGTCGTTTCAGGCGTGCGCCTTCCCAAGAGCAAAACCGGAGCTGGCTCCGAAAACGATTTGTTGCCCCTGTGCAACTGGCTTCGCAATTGCGCACTGAATTGGCGGATCCACAGCTGGCCCTGACGATAAGTCACCCCGTCAGATTCTGAGGCTAATTTAAATAATCGGTTATCAGCATAACGTCTGAATGCTCGGGATAGATGTTCGCCTATCGGAGCCGTTGAGCTGTCTTCCTCATTAGCGGAGACTTGAGCGGCAATTTGCCCCTGCCCTGACATTTGCAAGGAGGTGTTTATGCTGCCTTGATTGAGGAGTTCAGCAATGGCTGCCACCGCATTTTCAAGGACGGATTGCAGAAATGCCTGACACTGTTCCAGTGACCAGATTTGGCGGAAATCCGCTTCAAGCCAAAAACAGTTTTGGTCAAAACGGTCATGGATATGAATGGTTGCAAACAGCGCTTCGACAGCCTGAATGTGGTCAATATGCATTTCCCCGCCAGCAACAATGCCCTGAAAGTCATCGATTTGGTAGGAAACACCAAAGGCCGGAATAATTTTCTTCCAGTCTGATGAAGCAAATTCCCCCCAACGGGTAGCCGGCGTATAACGTGAATGCACAATGGCTTTTTGCAGTTGTGCTTTCAGCACCCTGTAGCAGTCAGCAAGTGTGGTATCCGCTTCACGAAATACCGGCAACAGGATCGGTGCCACCGACATGGATATCACCCGTTTTGCCTCTTCGCTCCAGCGGTTGACGATGGGTGCCTGCAATAAAACGCCATTGCTGTCTTCAATCAACATTTGCGTATAGGCAACGGCCGTGAAAAATAACCGGAAAATCGAGCCGCCACTGTTTTTAAAGCGGGATAACAACGCATTTTGCTCATCCGTGACGAGTACTTTTACACGTCGGGAGCGTGGTTCCAGCCCACGATAATCACCTATCGGATAGCGGGCAGAAATTCTATCGGCATTGGTTTGCGCCTGATCGCCAAAAAGACTTTTCCAATACGCAGCATCTTTTTCAAACCGCCGGGAAAGCTCATATTGTCGCTCTTCTTCAATATGCAAAGAAAATAATGGGGACTGCGGTTGCTCTATTCCATCTCCAGCCTGCTCCAAGGCTTTGACCAGAGAATCCGTCAAAATGGCCAATCCGGTCGCATCCACCAAGGCATGGTGTGCTTTAATAAAAAAGCCTGATTGCCCTTGCTTGAACTGAACCGCAAAAATTTGTATCGGTATCAGGGATAAATCATCTTCTATTAATAACTGGCGCTTGGCCCAGTGTTCAAATGCCTGATCAGGGTCGGGGTAGTTGCTGAAATTGACTTTCACTACGTCTGATTGCACGGGATCATGCCGATAGCCATACCACTTGAGTTCAGATGGCTCAATTTCCAATGGTTCCGCTTTTACACCTTGCTCTGCGATGGCTTTTTCCGCAAATACGGCCTTTTCCATGAAACCAATACGAAAGACATCTTGCGTATTGCGAACAATTTCAACGGCACGGACAAGCTGTTCCAGAGACACATCGCCATTCAGACGAATCACGCCCCCCAAATAAAACCGATAGCCAGACAGATAAAACGCGTCTATTTTGAAAACAGACTGCTGCGACCGGGTTAATTCAAAAGCCGATTTATTCATGACCTGTCCCCTCACCTTGCTCGAAAAACAGTTCCCGCAGGTTTTGGGCGATCACTTTCCTGTCGAGTTTTCCGGAGCTGGATCTCGGTAACTGCGGAGCCTGCCAATAGCGCATGGGTAGCATGTAGGCTGGCATTTGTGTGGCAAGAAATTGCCGGATATCCTGCGGCTGAAGTTCTTCTTGCCCTGCCACGATGGCGGCCACCAGCCATTGCGTTTGTTCGTTGTCTTCAACAACACACACTACTGCCTCCGTAATCTCCGGATGATTGAGCAGGTGATGTTCTATCTCGCCCAATTCGATCCGCAGCCCACGCAGTTTGATTTGGGTATCTTTTCGTCCCTGACAGAAAAAGCCTTTTCCTTCCTCATGCCATCCGAGATCACCTGTCAGGTAAATTCGCTCCTGAAGTTCGGGGTGGAAAACAAATGCTTTATCGGTTAAATCCGAGCGGTTGTAATATCCGTCAGCCAGACATATTCCACCGATGGCGATTTCGCCTGTTTCGGATGCTGCTTTTAATGCCAGATTTTCCGGATCAACGATGTATAGCTGGCATCCGGTAAGCGGCTGGCCGATAGGAATGTGCGTTGACGGTGTTTCCATACCCGCTTCACACTTATGGTCATAAAACATACAGTCATAAAAACTGACATCGATGGCCGCTTCCGTCGGGCCATACAAATTGGTCAGCAGGCAATGCGAAGTAAACATGTCCTGAAATTGCGTCACCAGACTGGCAAGCAATGATTCCCCGCTGACATAAACGTTGCGCAATGCCGGCAAGGGTGACTGAGGTTCTGCGCTACTCTGGGGTGCCTGTTCCTGTAGTTCTTGAAGCACAGGCTTCAACAAGCTGGGAACAAAATGAACCACCGTAATATTTTCGTCTGCCATCGCCGCCACAATGCCTCTGGGGAAAGATTCCAGCCCCGGTTGCAGCAGATAGTTGCTGGCACCATTTAACGCGGGCAAAAAAAGCTCCCACAAAGAGACATCAAAAGTCAGGGCCGTCCTTTGCAAAATAATGTCCGCATCAGTCATTTCGCTGTGTGTCTGATGCCATTCCAACCGGTTGATAAATGCCCCATGATTGACCAGAACACCTTTTGGGGTGCCGGTTGTGCCGGAGGTGAAAATCAAATACGCGGGATCGTTCGCCTGCAATTGCAGTGCATTTGGGCCGAATGAGTCTTGCTGGGCTTGTTCCGAAAGTGGCAAGGTGGTTATGTCTGCCAGATGCTCACGGTTAATCAGTTCCAGTTCAACACCTGTCTGAGTAAACACGTTTTCCTGCCCCGCATGACAAAAAGCGATGCGGGACTGCGCTGTCGCAAGCATGGATGCCAAACGGGCGGCAGGTGTTTTCATGTCTACAGGAAAATAAACACCGCCAGCCAGCAACACGCCATAAGCCGCCACTAAAAATTCAGGGCTGCGTTCAAGCCCGATGGCAACGCTATCCCCCTTGCGTACATTGCACTCATTAATCAGGAAATGAGCCAGCCGTTGTGAACGCTGATATAACGCCTCCCAAGATAGAGTATTTCCTTTTCCCCAACGTACTGCCGGAGCCGGGTTATCTCTCGCTGTGCTTTTAAAATAATCAGTAATCAATCGTCCTGTTTTCATGACGCTCTCGTCCTCTGATTGCTGGCTTTTAATACCTGCCACCCTTCAAGTTGCAGCTTGGTTGGCGGCTTCTTGAAAGGCATTGGATATCGTTTTTATGGTTTCAGATGTGTTTGCGGCCCGAAGCCATAGCTAAACGGCAGACAATAGAAATCCGTCCGCCGAATAGCGTGGTTCGCTTTTCAGGCCGTGTTTATGGGAATACTGAGTATGGGAATTAATGTATGGGTGAAACGATACGGTTTAATTTATCTTTTAAAGATTTATTGTAGGTAACTGTATCGATTACAGACTTCTTTGCCGATCAGCATTTTTTGCAGTTCATTACTTCCTTCGACAACTTGCAGGATTTTTGCGTCCCGATAAAGTCGGCTGATACCATTTTTCTCATCACATCCGTGACCACCGTGGATCTGAACCGCTTTCGCGGCCGCAATGCCGGCTTCATGTGATGCGAATAATTTGGCTTGAAGGATTTGCACAAGGGCATCTTCATCCCTCGCTTCTTTGGCTTTGGTTGCTGATAAACAAATGAGTTGTGAGGCGAGCAGGCTACTGGACATCTCAGCTAAATAACCGCGGATAATGCCCTGATCTGCAAGCAATGTTCCAAAAGTAACGCGTGAATTGGCCCGATGGGCTGATGCAGCCAAGGCGGCTTGCTGTATTCCCAGCGCAGCCCAAGCCACGCTGATGCGGCCATAATCCAGCGCACTGTTAGAAATGAGGTTTTGCCCAAATCCGGGTTTCCCGACAATGTTTGTCTTCGGGATTCGGCAATCGTTGAAATCCAATACGGCCAGATAAGCACTCTTGAATCCCAGCATGTTTTTCTTGGCAGTGATTGTTAATCCCGGCGTGTCCTTGGGCACCAATACTGCGGTATCCAACCCTTGGAATTTACCGAAGACCAGAAACAGATCCGCTATCTGGGCGAATGTAATCCAGCTTTTTTGCCCGCTTATGCTCAGCTCATCGCCGGATTCTGTAAATTGTGTCGATAAATTTTTCGAGTCTCCTCCCGCAGATACTTCCGTTTGCGCGAATGCCCCGATCATTTCGCCCTTCACCAATGAAGCCAAAAAACGTTGCTTTTGATCTTGGGTTCCCCACTCCTCAATGGTTTTAAGCATCATTGAATGTACATTCAGCAACCCTGTCAGTGATCCGCTGCCTGCACCAATCGCCATATTCAGCAACCCGAACGTGGTGGCGTTAAAACCCAAGCCACCATTTTCAGACTTTGCCAATCCACCCAGCCAGCCATTTTGCGCCAGTTTCTGTACAACATGGGCTGGCGTTGCTTCGGCTAAATCCCATTCATCGGCATAAGGTGCAACCTCGGCGGCTGAAAATCGTTCAAACTCTTGTAACCATTCCTGCTGTTCTACAGATAAAAAACGATTAAACATTTGCTGCCACCTTCCTATCCAAAAAATCACAGACAGCTTGGATGCTGGAAAAATTGGCATTATCAAGGTCATCAAGCTCAACCTTAATTTTGAAGTTTTTTTCTAGGAAGGAAATTAATTGAATGGCGGCCAATGAATTAACCAAACCAGTTTCAAAGATATTGACTGTATCGCCTAGATCCTGCTTACCCGAAAGTTTGCACAAATATTCAGAGACTAACTTTTTATGTTCAGATACGTTCATTACGGCTTTCCCTTTACCAGCTTAATTTCATGATGAGTAT
Source organism: Xenorhabdus santafensis (assembly GCF_033949405.1). Taxonomy (NCBI): domain Bacteria; kingdom Pseudomonadati; phylum Pseudomonadota; class Gammaproteobacteria; order Enterobacterales; family Morganellaceae; genus Xenorhabdus; species Xenorhabdus santafensis. The sequence goes on from NZ_VCDN01000010.1 coordinate 59,348, forward strand.
TTTGTTTGCAGTATTCTTCCGGATGGTTTTTAGCCTTTCCCAATGTACCCGCCGTATTTCGGCGTTACAATTTTGTTAACTTTAGATTGAAATTCATTAGGCATGGCTACCGCATGGTGGATTAATACACCAAGAATCAGAAGTAATTAGAATATACATCTATTGAGGATAGTAATTAGGTGTAGGTTAATAACAAATGGGCTGCTTTTACATAACATAAAATATTATGTGGATTTTTATTATTAGGAAGCCAATTATATAAGACTTAAAGATATGTCCAGGAAAATGCAGTGCCTTTAAAATAAAGGGTTTCTATTGTTATTTAGAATTAAAAATGAAACCCAAATAATAAATGATATGAGTTTTTTCTTGTCATATATTGTTCGATATATGCTCAGCTTATTATTTTTTGTCATTTCCAAGCGGCACTTTATACGCTTCGTCTTTCAAGTTGCCTCTTTGTTGGCTGCACTCAT